>NZ_JAMPQI010000014.1:0-152585 GCF_028482365.1 Providencia sp. PROV122
GGAGCACAGTCATACTGTAATCCTTTTACCTCCACTGTCACCACTAACCCCATTGATGGCTCTTTCTCGCCAATCCTGTGCCAGCGAACTGCATATTGGTAGCAAATATATTGAGTAGAGATAAAGGAATGACTCACCATTAGACATTATTTTAATGTTTGATACCATTTTATATGGAATGACTGGTATTTATTTTTTATGGATGGCAATCTGTATCTAAATAACATAATGGTTTAGATCGCTTTATCATACAGAGTACTCGATATCAATTTTATCTACTTATAGGTAAATAACTAGCAAAAATAAAAAAACTTTCTGGTATTGATAGAGGGAATGGATGATGTTGATTACCTACATTTTAGGTATTTTTACAGTTCAAATATTCAGATTTATAGAGGTATAGGTTATGGGTAGTCAATACATGGAAAATATCATCCTCACCAATGATGAAAGAGAGCTTTTTGGCTTGGAATTGATATCCGCTAAATGGGATAGAGTTGAAATCAAAAAAGGGATGGTTGTTTATTTTGATGGTGATGCTATCTGTAAAATTATCTATAACTATGAGCATAGTGGTGAGGGTTTTATCAATACCCTATATATTGAAGAAGATAATTTGATTAAAACGAGAAATAGAGAGTTTGTTTTGCCTAGAACAGCAAAAGGCAAAGAGAAAAAATTAAATTATACATCGATTAATGGAATGAAAAGTACGGGTTGTCGTTTTAGTTTAACTTTAAGCACTTCAGGAATTGGTGCGACGTTAAATGTGACGAATAGCCAAAATAGCCTTCGTTTACCTATTCCATTTCCTCAGCAAATTGGAACTGTTGATGCGTTTCGCCAATGGTTAGCCACATTTATGTCTTCAAGAGATGAACGTTATTTCTCTAAAGTGGAACGTATGAAAAATGCCCCACGAAAAAATGTTAAATATAAGAATGGCGATATTTTTTGTTATGAAATAGACCTAGAATATTATGGATTTGCTCTGATTATAGGTCAGATCACTAAGATAAAAAAAGCAGGCGTGCTGAAGCAAGAGCATATTTGGAATGATCTCATGACGGTTCCCTTAATTGTTCGAACGTATCAGTTCAAAAGCCAAGAAAAAAATATGCCTATTGAAGAAATTATACAGCACAGCTTATCGGATTCATTTTTCATGATGGATGACCATGTTATGAGAGGTGTATACGAGATTATTGGAAATAAACTTTTAACTGCCGATGATATTGATTTTCCCATTCAAGCGGGAAGATCACTATCTAATGACTCTTTTACTCGATTATGTTGGGGAGTTGGAATAAAAAGCCATCCAAATGAACACGCATCAATGCTACCTAGTGGTATTCAAGATATGGAATTGTTGAGACATGGTGTTAATTTTGGTGTCAGTTTTTCAGAAATAAAAACAGTAGAAAGTCGTAAAACACCGTTGGAAAAACTGGCTTTTGCTCATTTTGGTATATCTGAAGATATAACATTTGATGATTTTAATCGGCAATTCGGCGGTATGACTCGTGAAGAATACGCGCTATATGCGAATAAAAAGTAGGGAGCAAATAAATTTGCTAAATCATTACTGGTTCTTATTTTAAACTTTGATATAAACTATACCCAGCAACGGCTCCAGCGACATCATAAGCAAAGTCATGCCAGCTCCATCCCGTACCATTAGGTCGACTGTCATACAGCTCTTTTGCTGCTCCTAGGGTAATGGAAAATAAAACGCCAAATTGCGCAGCATCTCGATGTTGCCAATTTTGCCTATCAGCATAAGCATTGCCGGCCATCGCCATTGCGGCTGAAAAAGCAAAATGCTGTGCCTTATCCTTACCTTGCCAATTATCATTTGCCCAGTGGGCCCCTGAACAGCCTGTTATCGTAAAAATTAAGCCAATAAGTAAATAAGATAATAATGTTTTTAGCAGATTCATTTGTTTATCAACGGGTCTAATATAAAAAGCACCACAGTCGTGGCGCTTTTTATAGATACAAGATACGGATAAATTACAAAATACGACTGATCAAGCGGTCTACTCTAATTCGTCTTAAGCGGCGAATGAGTTTTTTCACTTTGATTGGATAGGTTTGGATACTATCTAATTCACGATAATGACTCACAATTTTTGTATGAGTGCGAATACAGTCAAGTTCATGCTGACGCTGCTCTTGCATCTCTTGATTTGGGTCGTGAATTAAAACCGCATTTTCAAGATCCAATCCCCACGCTCGTGGGTTAAGATTATTACCTGTAATAAGTTGCCATTGGCTATCAACCCACATCCCTTTTAAGTGATAAGTATTATCACCATCTTTCCACAGACGAATTGTTAATTGCTTACTATCAACAAATTTTTGTAAGCGGCTAACAAACCGCCGTAGATTAATCTCATAGAGGTACGGCAAAGCCCCAATAATTTTAAATGGCTCTTCAGGGGGAATATAGAAATCATTAGCAGTTTTATCACCAATAATAATTTCCACCTGCTTACCTTCACGTAATAGTCGGCTAATAATCCTAACTAATACGGCTGGAAGATTGAAATAAGGGGTACAGATTGTGAGTTTATTTTGTGTTGAACTCATTAGATGGGTAATTGTTCGGTTTAGGTCATTTTTTTTGCCTAAACCAACTAGAGGCGTGACGGCTAATTCACCATTAGTCGCATTACCCTTAAACTGATATGAGCTTCCTCTAAGTGAAAGACGGAATTGTTTGATGATATTTTTGAATTCGGCGGTTTTGGGTCTGTTTGCCTTATTCAATAGCTGAATCGCATCCGATTTTAGTAAGGCATCATCAATATAAGTCTTCATTGATGTCGTTAATGCCTTATTTTTGATCAGCTGATACCGGTCGTAGCGATATCTTTCATGGCGTTGTAGATAGACATCATTAATACTAGCGCCACTGTACAATAAAGTATCATCAAAGATAAAACCTTTTAGATGCAAGACACCTAACGCTTCCCGTGTATTCACAGGAATACCATAAATAGGGATATCAATGTCCGGGTATTGTTGCGAAACATCATAGTACCAGTCTGCATTCGTTGAATTAGCGGCTGCACCAATTCTTCCTCGTTGCGCACGGTGCCAATCAACAAGTATTTTAATCTCTAATGATGGATTCGCTTGCTTAGCGGCATACAGTGCATGAAGAATATCTTTACCTGCATCATCTTGCTCTAAATATAACGCAGTGATGTAGATGCAATGTTGAGCAATAGATATTTGTTCAAGTAGAGCATCACGAAAATCTTCTGTCTTATATAGCGTTTTAACATCAGCAATAGACTGAGCCAGTTTAGGTAAACTCGCTAAATATTGTTGATGTTTTGCTTGTTTTAATTTTGACAACATCACAGTGTAAATTTTCTCTTAATTAGTCTAATAGCAAATCGCTTGTATAAATATACACTCAGGTATTGGTAAGCGAATGATCTGTCGATGATAGCATACTTAGCCAAACCATTTAGAATAAATTAAAAACCTGTTTAATTGTTGTACAGGTTTATTTAGGCTATCGGGTTATAAATGTAATGTTAAGTTTACAACCCCATCTTCAAATTGAACGTCAATCTCGAAACCTAACTTTTTCGCTAGGCTGATCATATTACGGTTTTCGGGCATCGTGATTGCTGTCAATTTTTTTATACCATGTGAACGGGTATAGCTCAGTAATTTAGTCATTAATTGATAGCCAAGAGTTAGCCCTTTCATATCCGATCTGACGAGAACCGCAAATTCTGCCTCTTGGTTATCAGGATCTGCCATTGCGCGAGTCACCCCTATAATTTCAGGGTTTGAATCAGGATCCCTAACAGCCACGAATGCCATTTCGCGGTCATAATCAATTTGCGTCATATTGGCGAGATCATCATGCGTAAACTCACTGATTTCACTAAAATAACGATAATAAAGATCCTCTTTAGTCACTTGCTCAATAAATGATTTTAATAGTGGTTCATCTTCCGGCAATATTGGTCTTAGCAAACAAGTGAGATCATCTTTGAGTGAGATAGTTTCTTCTAGTTCGCTTGGATAAGGGCGGATCGCTAACCTTGATTTTTGGTTCTCTTGCTCTGGAATTAATGTCATTGAGACATCAAGTAAAGTGAATTCATCTCCAGAGGCGAGTAACGGATGAATATCTAGTCGTGCAATATTTGGGCAATCAATAATTAGGTTTGAAACCCTCACCAGCAAACTCGCCAGCCCTGGGATATTGAGTGGTGCCAGTGCACTGCGCGCTTTGATTTTATAGCCTTTAATGGCTTGAATAACTAGGTATCGCGCTAGGGCCAAATTCAATGGTGGTAAAGCGACCGCAGCTTGGCTCTCTTGTTGCCATTCAATACCGCCTTCCCCTAGCATAATTAATGGGCCGAAGACGGGATCAAGTTCAACGGCAATACGCAACTCTTGGGCGCCAGCACGGTTCGCCATACTTTGCACCAGTAAACCTTCGATACGTGCATTGGGGAAATTGGTGGATACACGCTCCATAATGGCTTTAGCAGCATCTCCCACTTCTTTAGCATTACGTAAGTAGAGCATTACCCCTTGTACTTCTGATTTATGCACAATATCTGGTGAACGTAATTTTAATGCGACGGGGTAGCCAATTTTCTCTGCAATTTCAATTGCCTCATCACTAGAATGAGCTATCCAAGTCGGTAGGCTGTTTAAACCATAAGCCTGTAAAATAGGCTGAACTTCATGTGTGTCTAAGTGTAAGTTGTTATTTTGTAGAGCCTGTTGAATATATTCATGTGCTTGCTGAGTGTTGGCTGTGATACCAATTGGAAGCGCTGGCGTTTCTTTTAACTGTTTTTGGTTGCGTCGGTACTCGACCATATGCATGTATGCGGTTATCGCGCCTTCAGGTGTACGATATGTTGGTATCCCTGCTTCACTAAAGAGCCGACGTGAGGTTTGTGATGAGTATTCGCCACACCAGTTAGTTAGTATGGTTAACCACTTACCTCTTGGATGCTGCTTAATGGTTTTGATGACTTTTTCTGCCATTGTCTTGCTTTCTGTTATGGCGCTAGGTGTATAGATCAATAACAGTGCATCATGGTCATGGCTATCGAGCATTTTGTTCAATACGTTAATATAGCGATCAACGGTGGCATCATCACCTAGGTCGATAGGATTTTGGGTTGAGAGGTCAAGGGGAAGGAGTGAACTAAGTTCATTTTCTGTTTCTTGACTTAAGGTAGCGAGCTTACCGTTTCGTTGCAGTAGCTCATCTAAAGCCATCGCCGCAGGGGCGGCGCCATTACTAATGATAGATAGGCGCTCCCCTCGTAGAGGCGTCATATAGCTTAGGGTTTCAACCGCAGAAAACATTTCATGAGTATCTTGTACTCGAAGCAGCCCTGCACGCTGGATGGCAGCATCGTATGCCGCATCAAGACTTGGTTTTTCACCGAGTAGTTGTTGAGCTTTTCGGGTACGACCGCTTTTTATTACTAGAATTGGCTTATTCCGTGATGCGCTACGTGAGGCGGAAAGAAAACGACGTGCATCGCGAATATTTTCAAGATAGAGCAAAATAGCACTCGTTTTACTGTCGCGAGCCAGATAATCCAGTAAATCATCAATATCGATATCAATGCTATCACCCAAGGCGATAAAGTAAGAAAAGCCAATATCTCGGTGACGCGCCCAATCCAGTACGGTATTAGAAACGGCAGCGGATTGAGAGATAAAGGCTAATTTCCCTTTTAGGATTGGGATCGGTGAAAAACTCGCATTAAGCCCTTGCCATGGAGCCAGTATACCGAGGCTATTTGGACCGAGTAGCCTTATTTGATATTGCTGGGCGATTTTCTTGAGTTCAGCGAATTGAATTGAAGGAGATGATAAAATAATAACCACATTACAGCCATATTCACCGAGCTGTTTTAAACATTCAGGGTTTTTCGAATGGTGAGTACAGATGACCGCAAGATCTGGTTTTAAAGGCAACTTATCGATGGATGGGTAAGCCAGCACGCCAAGAATAGAGCTTCGGTTAGGGTTGACAGGGAGAATAGGCCCCTTAAAACCATTAGTTAATAAGTTTTTCATCATTACCGAACCTGCACGATTCGGATTTTCAGAAGCACCAATCACAGCGATCGATTTTGGTCTAAATAACGATTCTAACTGACTCAGTAAACCCATGGCAGATAACCTTTTGCTTTAGTGAGCGAAAACACCGTTCAAAGAATATTGAGAAGCCAAGTAATACTATGCCGTATCTGATAATTAGTGCTAGTTTATCCTGTTTATTTAATGGAATTATCTAATGATGTTCACGTTTTAAACTGCTAACTATCCTAAAGTTGCATGACGTTCATCTTTGTAGATAAACAATCGCTTATTTTTTCTACTCACTTTGAGTTAGCTGCTTTTCTGCTTGGCGCATTTGTGCGAGTGGATGATGCGGCTTGCCTTCCAAGTATTTGTCTCTAAATAGGTTAAAATGGTTGAAGAGCTGTTTAGAAGCGGAAGTATCTCCTGCTAGCTCAAGGAGTGTTGCTGCAACTTCTGCTGTGCAGTGTTGATCCTCTTTTGAAGGGGTACGCAATAAATAATCTGTTCGTGCTTTTGTATTGATTGATAATACAGGGATCTGGTCAAGATAAGGGCTTTTACGGAACATTTTGCGTGCTTCTGGCCATGTACCGTCTAATAAAATAAATAATGCAGGTTTATCTGAAACGGTTGGCTGGTTGACTACCGTTCTTCCACTTTGAGCATAACTTTCAGGGAAAATAATATAAGGCTGCCGTGTTGGGTCTTGAATCGCGGCAAGGAGTTGTGGGTCTGGATCGGTTCTTGACCACTGGAAAGCCAGCGTATTCGGTAAAATATCTGCGATCAGTTTTCCTGTATTACTTGGTTTAAAGACCTCTCCTTCATACATGATTAAACAGAATTGGCTCTTAGCGTGGACCGGAACAATTTCTTGGCACAGGCATTGTGGAACGGGAAGTAGGCAATAATGACAGCGTTTAACGCGACACCCTCGTGCTTTAAAGGGTTTCGTTGAGGCGGTCAGGCGTTCTTGGCGTAATGTATAAACGGCATTTTTAGTCATGTTGGGTGCAGCTTTTGATATTGTACGGTTTTGATAAAACAAAGCGCGTATTGTACGTAAATCCGTTAAATGACGATAGAAGTATATTCGGCATCTTTTAGATGCAATAATAGCGTGAATCAGTGGCGTAGCTCGGCAACATCATGTAACCTTCGCGCCATAGCTTTGTAGGGGATAGCAATGAACGACTCGAATGATTTTAATGGTAAGAATGGTAAAGTAAAAGTGATGTATGTCCGTAGCGAAGGCCAAGATGATGGTCATAGCAAAGGCAAGCGTCAACAAGATAATAAGCGCACGAATGATAGAAGAGGTGGCGGCGGACGTCGCAATGAGCGTTCAGGTCGTTTTGATGATAGAAAAAGCCAACCACCTCGTGAGCACTCCGCTTGGCGCACCGTATCGAAGCCAAATAGTGATGAGTTAATCCATGATCATGGTGGGATTGCCGGTAAAAGCCAGATTGACCCTGAGCAATTGCGTAAACAGCGTTTAGAAGAAACGCGTATTTATGGTGAAAATGCGTGTCAGGCGATGTTTAAAAATCGCCCAGAAGCGATTGTTCGTGCATGGTTCCTACAATCAGTCACACCTCGTTTTCGTGATGCGCTAAAGTGGATGGCTGCTAACCGTAAAGCATACCATGTGGTTGATGATGAAGAATTAACGAAAGCATCTGGAACAGAGCACCACGGCGGCGTCTGTTTTCTGATTAAAAAACGCGGTGGTATGAGTGTGGAAACTTATCTGCAACAAGCACCCGCAAAAGATTGTGTTTTGGCGTTAGAAGATGTCGGTAATCCACATAACTTAGGTGGCATCATGCGTAGTTGTGCGCACTTTGGCGTGCAAGGTGTGATTTTACAAGATGCGGGCGTTGTGGAGTCTGGTGCTGCGATTCGAACGGCTGAAGGTGGCGCTGAACATATCAAAGCGATTGATGCTGATGGTCTGAGTAACACGTTAAGCCAATTCCGCCAAGCTGGTTATACGATTGTAACGACATCAAGCCATAAAGGTAGCCAAGATATTGCGAAGGCTAAGTTGCCAGCAAAAATGGTGTTAGTCTTAGGCCAAGAGCGTGATGGCTTGAGCGACAGCGTATGGAACGAGGGGGATATGAGCCTGTATATTGGTGGTACAGGTAAAGTTGAGAGCCTCAATGTTTCCGTTGCGACGGGGATTATGTTGGCACAATGGTGGCAACAGAATAAAGCTAACTAGTTATTTTAATTAATAAATAAAACTGCATATGAAAGGTGAAATTATCGCCAATTAATATGCAGTTTTTTTATTATTAGGCTCTAAGCAATGTGCGTACAACATTATTTGATGGAGAGATAGGAATGAAAATTCCGTCGTACTTAACCCATGATTTCCCCTCAATACAGGGTAACGGAGAATTGACCGAGGTTTATTTTGGCTCACAATCGACAGAGGATACGTTTGAAATTTGGTTCACGGGTGAGGTGATTTCTGTCGATGGGGAAACACACCCTTATATCATGGAAACTGATAGTCATCCCCTAATAATAATTGCTAAACACTCTGTATCAGGTCAAACATTCTTGCTGTTTGATGGCACAATTCATGGGTATGATGCGATGTTTTGTGATCAACCTTATGATGAGCCTCTTGAGCAGTTATCACCAATAAAATATGACTTTCCCCCAGCGATTTTGAAGCTCTCCTTTTTTTATAATATTGATTATGAAGATGAAAAAGAGAGCTATGAGTTTGATGCGATGGGAAATGTTATGCTATTGAATGGGCTGAGTATGCCATGGGAGCAAGTCAAATGTGACGGTTTTGATGCCTTTGCACTTTCTGTGATTGATACGCAAGGTATAGAGCATGAAATTGTGAATTTAGAACTCGCTTAATAATTCAGTGAGATAATTTAGTTCATGGTCTAAAAACTCTTCTTTAGGGTAATTGCAGGAAAATGCTTCCAATATATGATTGATAAAAGATTTGATATCTAAACGCGTGAGAGGCGTGGGCTTGCTGATAATTTTATAAGCAGCTGAAATCTCATTTAAACTTAGACAATATTCATAGTAGCCTACCTGAATGGCGTCGCTAATTTGTTGGGGTAAAGTAGTAAAATCGAGATCATCTTCTTCAAGTTTTAGCTGCATATAAGTGAAAACATCTTCAAGAATATCAAAGGAATGTTCTTCTTGATAGCGATTAACATAGGTAATAAGTTTACGGCGATATTGCTCTGCTTCTCCTTCGCTGATTGAGTTAATTAGGGCAAGTAACTCGCTATTTTCAATCCATGATTTCAACATTTTTTTCCTCGTTATAGTGTATAAATACTGTCATGTTGGTGAATAAAATAAGGTCTCATATTGAATCTATGAGACCTTATTAATTAGAGTTTAGTGTGCTCCGCCACCTTTAGAGCCTGCGCCAAAAGGTGGTTTGGCGAACCAAACAATGACCATGAGCAAAATAAAGATCCCTGCAGATAACCAGAAAATTTCATTTGCAGATAAGATCAGCCCTTGGTCGGTAATTGTTTTCGCTAAATAGGCGGCACTTTGCTGCTCATTCATACCAATTTGGGCTAATTCACTGTACATATGTTGAGAATTTGGATTGTACGGGTTAATAAACTCCGTCAGATTCTCATGGTGCATCGCTTCGCGTTGTGTCCACATTGTGGTTGTAATGGATGTACCAATCGCACCCGCTAATGTCCGTGTGAAGTTAGATAAACTTGATGCTGAGGCCATTTTTTCAGGAGGAAGCCCTGATAAAGTAATGGTCGTCAATGGCATAAAGAAACAGGCAATCGCTAGCCCCTGCACAAATTGTGGCCATGCCGCGGCGGCAAATCCCATATCCGGCTCAAATGTATAAGCACGCCAATAGTAACAAACAGCATAAACAATAAAGCTAAAGGTTACGATATAACGCATATCAATGCGATTACCGAAACGTCCAATAATTGGTGTGATCAACAAGGGCAATAAGCCTACTGGGGCGGAAGCAAGACCCGCCCAGGTTGCTGTATAACCATAAACTTCCTGTAGGAGTTGGGGAAGTAGTACGATTGTTCCGAAGTAGAGCATATATGCAAGACTTAGCGATAAACAACCGATGGTGAAGTTGCGCTCCTTAAATAACGAAAGATCAATGACAGGGTGATCGTCAGTGAGTTCCCAAACAATTAAGAACGATATCGCAACAACAGCAATGACGGTCAGCACAATAATTTCAGTGGAATTAAACCAATCTAGCTCTTTCCCTTGGTCTAGCATGATTTGCAGGGCACCAATACCGATAACTAGCAGTACTAGCCCGATAGTATCAATGGGTTGAATAGAAATTTTGGTTTCACGCCCTTTTAGTGTCTGCATAATGGCAAAGATAATTGCGATACTAAATGGAACGTTGATAAAGAATATCCAACCCCAATGATAATTATCACTGATGTAGCCACCCAATATTGGCCCACAAATTGGCGCGATAACGATGGTCATTGACCAAAGCGCCAAGGCCATATTCCGTTTGGCAGGGGGGTAGTTATTGAGCAATAAACTTTGGGATAGGGGAATTAATGGCCCCGCAACCAGCCCTTGTAACACACGGAATAAAATCAGCATTTCAAGGCTGCCAGAGATACCACATAACCATGAAGTTAGTGCAAATAGGCCTGTCGACCATAAAAATAGCCTAACTTCACCAATCCTGCGGGCTAACCATCCAGTAATAGGAATTGAAATCGCATTTGCCACACCAAAAGAGGTAATTACCCACGTTCCCTGCGAGTTAGAGGCGCCAAGATTACCTGCAATCGTTGGAATGGCAACGTTAGCAATTGTTGAATCAAGTACTTGCATAAATGTGGCCAATGACAGAGCAATGGTCATCCACGCGAGTTTTGATCCTGTTAACGGTGTATTTGTCACAATTACACCTCGGATTATTTGTTGCCTGAGTTATTGTTAATAATCTCAGTAACTATTTTGTCTGCAGGAGACATATCTATGGCAAGTGCAGAGGTGTGATATGCAGGCGCTTCACGCATACCTTTTGATAGCACTTTGCCATCTTTATTAAGCGTGTCTACCGTCACTTCTGTCGATAAGCCAATACGTAATGGATATTGCTCCAATTGGGCCGGGTCTAATACGATACGGACGGGTAAACGTTGAACTACTTTGATCCAATTCCCTGTAGCGTTTTGAGCAGGCAGTAATGAAAATGCGCTACCTGTTCCCATATCTAACCCTGCTACGGTGCCATTGAAGACAATATTTTTACCATAAAAATCAGTCGTTACTTTAACGGGCTGTCCAATGCGCATATCGGCAAGTTGGGTTTCTTTGAAATTGGCATCAATCCACATACCTTCAGAAGGAACGATAGCCATCAACGGTGTTGAAGTCGTAATTTGTGAGCCGACTTGTACGCTACGGCGTGAGACATAACCATCCACAGGGCTGACAATTTTAGTTCTCTGCAATGCTAACCATGTGTTCCTAACTTCTGTTGCGGCAGCTTCGACAGCCGGCTGTTTTTCGAGAGGAGTATCTAGAATGATCGCTTTGTTTGCATTGAGTTGCTCAATAGCCACTTCGAGCGCTGCTTTAGCGCTGACAACGGCTTCGCGAGCGTGTTGCAGTTCTTCTTTCCCGATTAGGTTACTGCTGCCAAGGACTTCACGGCGTTTTAAATCGTTTTGTAGACTAATTAGCTCAGAGCGCTTCATATCAATATTCGCTTGATATTGGCGGCTATTCACTATCTGCTGGTGGGTTTGACGAACGCTGTTTGCTAAAGTGGTTTTGGCTTTTTCTAATGCAAGTTGAGCATCTCGAGGGTCAAGCTCTACTAATACTGTACCGCTTTTGACGAAATCGGTGTTATCGACATTCACCGTCATAACACTGCCAGAAATTTGAGATTGAATTTGAACTTGGTTACCTGCAACGTAAGCGTTATCAGTCGTTTCATAATGGCGTAAAACAAGGAACCAGTATATTGCCCAGCCAACGCCAATAGCAATAAAAAGGAATGTGAGAAACATTAAAGCATTTCTGCGTTTTCTTTTTTTATTTGGTTGTGGATTTTGGGTTGGTTGCATTTCCTCATGGGCACTCATTGGGTGTTTCTCCGCTCATCGGCATTTTAGATCACGAATGTTCCCAGCAGTTAACATTAACCACTGGAAACTAAGACAACAATTGAAATATTTGCTTGATGGGATATCGTAAGCACAAGTTAGAAAGGATAACGAAATCTTTCAGACAGAAAAGTCTTTTTTCGCCTTTTTGCTTATAAATGCCTCAAATACATTACCCACAAAAATACAATGGTTAATTATTTACTATAATCTTTAACAGTATCTAGCTTTATTAGCAACTTACGCATCAACTTATTCAGTTGTTGTTGTTCTTCAGCATCTAATACTGACCAAATATCTTTTAAGGCTGCATGCTGAGGAGGCAATAACCCTGCTAAAAATTCAGAGCCTTTTTCAGTTAGGTGAAGATGCAAACAACGACGGTCATTGTGACTTTCTTTACGTTCAATCCAACCATTTTTTTCCAGTTCATCGGCAATACGGGTTGCATTAGTGCGTGAGGATCCCAAAGCAGCGCTTAGCTCAGAAGGTTGAATACTGCGGGAATCTTTTGTATCTAGGATCATTAACGCCATAAACAGTGTTTCATTAATCCCTTGAGCTTTGAGCATATTATTACGAGACTCAAGGAGCTTGCCATGAACATGCATACAAAGGCGTGTTAGGAGGATCTCCTGATAGGGAATGGGATTGCTGTGTGAACTTTGCTGTGCGACGCGAGCATTAAGTAACTCTTCAGTCGGAGTAAATGAACTTTCCATTATTTAGATACCTTATTAGTTTCAGTTGGTAAGATTACAACTGTCATCAACCATCTAAATGGTATATCAAAAGCTAAAATTAGCAATTGTAGTTAATTGATACCATCAAATTTATTTTGATAATGATACATAATTCATAAATTTTATGAATGTAATTTGCTAAATTTAGTATAGCTTAATTATACTCTTCTGCCTTTTAAATTATTTACGTATAATAAAATCATCATTTTGCTTTATTTTTCATCATGATAATAACCGAGTAAAACAAAATAAAATCACGTAATTATACTGCTGCACTCTCCTTACTGTCATGATTTCATGACATTTGTAAACCTTTCCTCTGTTACTTAGTATTGTTAGGTGACAACTAACATATTGATTACAATAACTACAAGAAATAGTAATTTATATAAATTACATTATAACTTTATAGAAAGGTATATTTTTTGTTTAACTGTGTCATTTGATGATTTTTGCCTATGTAATTATTGCAAAATAAAATCATTGGCAAAAATTTGTGATTATAAAGAGAGGAAGCGGAGAATGAGATATTAAGTATAAATTAAGTATTTTTACCGATGCATTATATTTTCTGATAGATTTATGGCAGGGTTTATAAAGAGTGCCTAAAAAAAGACACTCCTTGCGAGTATGTTTTATTCATCGGATGGGTATATGGTGGGGTCAAAGCGAATACCTATTGCCCAAATAATCAAACTGATCACACATAATATGCCGCCAGCGATAGCAACGCCTTCCCAACCTGCTTTTTCGTAAGCATAGCCAGATAATAAAGAGCCAAGTGCACCACCAATAAAATAGCTCGTCATATAGCCTGCGGTAATACGATTACGCGCATCAGGTAAAATACGGTATAGAGTACTTTGGTTAGTGACATGGACAGCTTGAATAGCCAGGTCAAGTATTAAGACGCCAATAATAAAAGCAATCAGTGAATCCTTTGCAAATCCAATTGGGATCCATGACAGAAGCAATAAAATTAAGCCAATGGTTGTCACTCGTTTTCCTTTACCTTTATCGACGAGATGACCGGCTTGGGAAGCCATGAATGCTCCGGCAGCACCAACTAAGCCAAAAAGGCCGATAGTTCCTTCTGAAAAACTAAAAGGTGGGCTGGCAAGTAGAAAAGCCATGGCAGTCCAAAGTAATGCGAAATTGGCGAAGGATAGGGCGCCCAATAGCGCACGAACGGCCAACACAGGGGTTCCAAAAAAGAGTCGACCTATTGAAAACAGCAACTGGAAGTAATTTAGGTTTGCTTTTTGATGATAACGAGGCAGTTTAATCGCAAGCACAATAATTAAGATAATAAGTAGGGTAAAAGCGACCCAATAAATGGTTCGCCATCCTCCTACCATAGCGACGGCGCCGGAAATTGTTCTAGCAAGTAAGATCCCTAATAGCAATCCACTCATGATGATACCGACAGATTTCCCTCTTTGATGAGGTTTTGCCAGCGAGGCTGCCATTGGGATGAGCACTTGAGCAACAACTGAAAATAGCCCTGTGAGTGCCGTTCCAACAAGAATTTGCCAGATATTATTTGAGAGCGCGGTGATAAGTAAGCCGATAGCTGACAAGGATGTCATTGTTAATATCAGGCCTTTACGCTCAAAGATATCACCTAGGGGAACTAAAAAAAGTAGACCTACTGCATAGCCTAATTGGGCGACAGTCACAATAAACCCCGCCATATTTGTGGTCAGGTTAAATTGAGTGGCGATAGTGTCTAGAAGGGGTTGCGCGTAGTAGTTACTAGCAACGACGAGGCCTGTTGCGATGGCCATTAATATGACTAAACCCGGAGTGAGTTCTGCTTGTGGTGCCTTATTCATTCAATATCTACTCATCATTCATAAGGCCTCTACTATAAAACAATTTTGAGTTATGAATGGGAACATTTTATCTATTAATAAAATATTTCTATAAGTTGGGAAGCGTGCAAAAAAGCCACCTAAAAAGGTGGCTTAGAAGACTCATCACTGGCAGATATTATTTTTCAGCAGCTTTGCGTGCTTGCTCTACCCAACCATCAAAAGTGGATTGGTGGGCTTTGATCCACGCATCGGTGTGACGGCGAATATCTGATTGCGAAGCTTCTCCATTATGCATTCTCAAGTTTTGTGCGTTGATATCTGCAATAGGGAGTTTCATGATCTCGAATAACTTAGCTGCCGCAGGGTTCTTTTCGGCCCATTTTTTATTGGCGACGATATGCATTGTGTTTGGTGGGAAGCCGTAATTTTTACCGTTCGGTAATGCGGTGTCGGTTTTGTCATCATTTGGCATTGATGAGAACGGTACTTCTAACCAAACCACATCACGACCTGGTTTGAGCACATCACTGATCCAGTAAGGCGTCCATGTGTAGTACAGGATAGGTTTACCTTCTTTGTAACGAGTGATGGTGTCTGCCATCATAGCGGCGTAGTTGCCTTGATTGTGCTCAACGGTTTTTTCTAAACCATAAGCTTTTAGATGGTTGTTAATCGCCGCTTCACAGCCCCAGCCTGGGTTACAACCCGTTAGGTCTGCTTTACCATTACCATCGGTATCGAATAATTTGGCTATTTTTGGATCTTTTAGCTGATCAATATTGGTGATTTTGTATTTTTCGGCGGTTTTCTTATCGATGAGATAACCTTGTGCCGCATTCACGACATAATCACCTTGGCGGTAAAAGACCTTATCACCCCCTGCCGCGTTATATTGTGCATCATGTAATGGCACCCAGCTTACCGCCAAATAGGTTGCATCCCCATTGGCAATGGAAGCATAAGCCACATTGTAGTCGACCTCTTTAATCGGCTCGACTTCATAACCGAGTTTCTCAAGGGCTTTTGCCACTAACAGCGTTTGGAACGTCTCTTCGCTGATGGTACTTTGTACCGGGGTGATTTTTACCCCTTTGCCGGGAAGATCTTCTGCATGAGCAAATGGAACGGCAAGTAAGGCTGTCAGGGCAGTTGCCAATATCATTGGTTTTTTCATTATTGATACCTCTGTTTGTCGTTTTGGCTTGCCTTGGCAAGCGAAGAGCCGATTGTCGGCTCTATCGTGAATAGAAGAGCAAAAACTTAATGTGATTTTCGGCTAAATGGGCGCGTGATAAGGCCGATGGGGCCTTGTTGATACCAGCGAGTTGAGGCTTTACTACGCGAATTTTTGCCAAGTGACTGCGTTAATCGGTCAAGCACAATCGCGAGGATAACAATGCCCACACCACCGACGGACGCGAGTCCCATATCGAGACGACCGATACCACGTAATACCATTTGACCTAAGCCACCGACGGCAATCATAGAGGCGATAACGACCATGGAAAGTGCTAACATCAAGGTTTGGTTAACACCAGCCATAATGGTTGGCATCGCCAAAGGCAGTTGGACTTTAAAGAGTAGCTGACGAGGGCTGGCGCCGAAGGATTCTGCTGCTTCAATCAAGTCTGCGGGAACTTGTTTGATACCTAAAATAGTCAAACGGATAATAGGTGGTAGCGCAAAGATGATGGTGACGACAACACCGGGCACATTACCAATACCAAAAAGCATAACAATCGGTACTAAATATACGAATGCTGGTGTTGTTTGCATCGCATCAAGGATCGGCCTAACAATGCTGGCGGCTTTATCACTACGGGCTAGCCATATGCCGAGTGGTAAGCCAATAATTAAGCAAAAGAGTAACGAGGTTAGCACCAGAGAGAGTGTTACCATCGCTTCTGACCAAGCCCCGATAGCACCAATCACAATCATCGACACAAATGTTGCAATGCCCATGACACGGCCTGCCAGTTGCCATGCTATCAACGCAAATAAAATAATCGCAATCGGTGACGGTAGTGAGGTTAAAAGCTGCTCAAAGCCGCTAAGGATAAAATCAATAGGAATACGGATCCCCTGAAAAACAGGACGGAAATGCAACACGATCCAATCAATAGCCTGAGTGACCCAAGAGTCAAGTGGGATCAGAGTATGTTGAAAAGGATCCATAATATCAAAATGTTCTGTATTTATTCCCTCAGTGGGAGCCGCATCCAGCCAATCGCTTCCGCCGGTATCTGACGGTGTTGAAGTATCTGCTGTACTTCCCCACGGATCACTCTCTGTTGATGTTTGGCTTTCAGAACTTGTTGACCAAGGGTCGCTGCCTGAAGTGGTATCCGTCGCATTATTTTGTTGCGATGTCTCATCTGCTTGGGTTTCTGCCCACGGATCCTGATAGTCAGCTTTACGCTCATTCGTGTTATTGCTCATTAGAAGTCTCCTTATCCAGCGCCTGTAGTAGCATTCCCTTCGATATCACACCAAGATAGCGATTTTTTTCATTAATAACGGGAACGGCGCAGGGAGCTTGTGCAACGGTTGAGATGACCTCATTGAGTGGGGTTTCTCCCTGAATTGGTTCTATGCTAGAAATCACCGCTGATTCAATGCCTTGGTTGTTTTGTAGCGCTTTTTCGAGTGATTCAACAGATACGACACCTGCAAATGTGTGTCCTCGAGAGATGAGATAACCATAGTATCGGTCATCATCATTAAGCACTTTCAATGCGGAACGTGGGCCAAAACCAGGCGCAATATGCAATAGGGCATCGGCTCTTCGTCGCGCAATATCTTTGGCACTAAAGACCTGACTAATATCAACACCACGGAAGAAGGTTTTGACGTAATCATTCGCGGGATTATTGAGTATCTCATCGGGAGTGCCTATTTGCACAACGACACCACCTTGCATGATGGCAATTCGGTCTCCTATGCGCATGGCTTCATCAAGGTCGTGGGAGATAAACACAATGGTGCGTTGTTTATCACCTTGAAGAGAGAGCAACTCATCTTGCATTTCGGTTCGGATCAAGGGATCTAACGCAGAAAAGGCTTCATCCATTAACAAGATATCGGGATCATTTGCCAAGGCTCGTGCAAGACCAATACGCTGCCTCATACCACCGGATAATTCATCAGGATAAGAGTAAGCCCATTTTTCAAGGTTAACTTGTCGAAGGGCATCCATTGCTTTTTGATGACGTTGCTCTTTTGAGATCCCCGAGAGTTCCATACCAAAAGCGGTGTTATCGAGAACATTCATATGTGGCATGAGCGCAAAGGATTGGAACACCATACTGATTTTTGTGCGTCTGACCTGACGTAGCGCTTTTTCTGAAATATTCGAGATATCTTCACCATCAATCAGCACTTGTCCGCTGGTGGGTTCAATTAGGCGATTGAGAAGCCGTACCAATGTTGATTTCCCAGATCCCGAAAGCCCCATCACAACAAAGATTTCACCTTCATTAATGGCTAAATTTGCATCTTGAACACCAACCGTTTGGCCTGTTTTTTCAAAGATATCATCTTTGCTCATTCCTGATTCTAAAAGTTTGAAGGCTTGATCAGGGTGTTCCCCAAAAATTTTATATAAATTTTTAACTTCTAATTTTATTGGCATACAGTAATTACCCATTTTTCAATTAATAAATTGTTCAAAGCACTTATCGAATGAAACTGGTCTTTTTATCAATTGGCCAAAAACTCGATTATCAGCTTTAGACTATTGGTTGAAAATATTTAGGGTAGATATTCCTATTTCGCTTAAGGTGAATTTAATAATTATGATTTGAATTCAACGGCTCCACTTAAAATTATTAGAAAAATAAACAAGCAATATAACCTAGCATAATAAATTGAGCTGACAACCCTTGGTTAAGGAGTATTAATCAAAAAAATAGCGAGTAAAAATAGAATACAAATTAGGAAAGTGTTGTTTTTATGGGATTCAACATTAAGGTGATTTATTTTCAAAATAAATAGGTTAACGTTTTGTTGTATATACATTTATTTTACTATTGTGCATTTGAAAACTAACCATAACAAATTAAAAAGAATAGAGATTATAACGGTTAGGTCAATTAGCAAATAAAATTGAAAATAATTTCAATATAAGGCCTTATTGATTAGTTATATTAATTAATTTTTAAGCGAAAATACTTATTCTTAAAAATTATTGCCTGATATGCATATTAAAAATGAATTATTTAACAGTAAAACATGTAAATCTCGAGTTGTCATGATGGTTTTTTATACTAAAAGATATCCCGCTAAATAAAGTTATTATTATTCAGCGGGATATGCTTATTTAGGATGTTTAAAACGATCAGTTAACTAAATTGATTGATTAAAAATCCCAGTCATCATCTTCGGTGCTTACTGCTTTGCCAATGACATATGAAGATCCTGAACCCGAAAAGAAGTCATGATTCTCATTTGCATCCGGTGAAAGTGCCGATAATATTGCTGGGCTAACATCAGTAACCACATCGGGAAATAGGGCTTCATAACCTAAATTCATTAATGCCTTATTGGCATTATAATGAAGGAACTTTTTAACATCCTCTGTCCAACCAACAGTGTCATATAATTCTTGTGTATAATTCACTTCATTTTCATATAAATCAAAAAGTAAACTGAAAGTAAAATCTTTAATTTCCTTCTGTGTTTTTTCATCATATTTTAATAAGGATTTCTGAAATTTATAACCAATATAATAGCCGTGAATTGCCTCATCACGAATAATTAAACGAATGAGGTCAGCAGTATTGGTTAACTTGCCTCGACTGGACCAATACATAGGTAAATAGAATCCCGAATAAAATAAAAATGATTCTAAAAAAACACTTGCGACTTTTTTCTTTAATGGATGTGAATCACAGTAATAAGACATAATGATTTTTGCCTTATTTTGTAGCGCAGAATTTTCTTCACTCCAACGATAAGCATCATCAACATCGCTAGTTGAGCAAAGCGTTGAAAATATAGAACTATAAGAGCGAGCGTGTACTGCTTCCATAAAACTGATATTTGATAATACCGCTTCTTCATGTGGTGTAAGGGCATCGGACATGAGGCTCGGTGCGCCAACGGTATTTTGAATTGTGTCGAGCAGCGTTAACCCAGTAAAGACTCGAATAGTTAACTGTTGCTCGGCAGCCGTTAATGTATTCCATGAAGAGATATCGTTTGATAGAGGTATTTTCTCTGGTAACCAAAAGTTAGTGGTTAAGCGGTTCCAGACCTCCAAATCTTTATCATCTTCGATTCGATTCCAGTTGATCGCTTTAACTGGTGCAGATGAAATGTGCGTTGTCATACTGATTTTCCTTTTAAAGCGTACATGAAACACAACCGTCAATTTCTGTGCCTTCTAGGGCGGTTTGGCGAAGCCTAATGTAATACAAGGTTTTTATACCTTTACGCCACGCGTAGATCTGAGCGCGGTTGATATCGCGAGTTGTTGCATCGTCTTTGAAGAACAAGGTTAGAGATAGCCCTTGGTCGACATGTTGTGTGGCAACGGCATAGGTATCGATGATTTTTTCAGGGCCAATTTGATAAGCATCTTGATAATATTCAAGGTTATCATTATTCATAAATGGGGCAGGGTAGTAGACGCGACCTATTTTCCCCTCTTTACGGATCTCTATCCGGGCAACTATCGGGTGAATACTCGATGTTGAGTTATTGATATAAGATATTGAACCAGTAGGCGGAATTGCCTGTAAGTTTTGGTTATAAATACCGTGCTCCATCACTGATTGTTTCAATGATAGCCAATCCGCCTGAGTTGGAATTTCGATGCCCGAACGTCGGAATAATTCCTGAACGGTTTGTGTTTTTGGTAGCCAGCTTTGGTTGATATATTTATCAAAATAACGACCATTGGCATACTCAGAATGCTCGAAACCTTTAAAAGTGGCTTTGCGTTCAATTGCCAATTGATTTGAAGTTTTTAAAGCATGATAAGTGATGGTATAAAAATAGATATTAGTGAAATCAAGCGCTTCTTCTGAACCATAGTGGATACGCTCTCTTGCAAGATAACCATGTAAGTTCATTTGCCCAAGCCCAATGGCGTGGGATTGATGGTTACCTTGTTCGATAGAAGGCACTGAGCGAATATGGCTCATATCGGAGACCGCCGTTAGCGCTCTGATCGCAATGGCAACGGATTGAGCAAAATCGGGAGCATCCATCATTTTGGCTATATTCATGGAGCCTAAGTTACAACTGATATCTTTCCCGACTTCGCGGTAACTTAAATCGTCTTCATAGAAGCTAGGGCGATTAACTTGCAGAATTTCTGAGCACAAGTTACTCATATTAATGCGTCCCGCTATTGGGTTCGCACGATTCGCCGTATCTTCAAATAAAATATAAGGATAACCAGACTCAAATTGGATTTCGGCGAGGGTTTGGAAGAATTCGCGTGCGTTGATTTTGTATTTTTTTATGGCCTTATTATTGACCATCTCATGATATTTTTCAGTCACGCTGATTTCTGACATGGGAACGCCATATTCACGTTCAATATCATAAGGTGAAAACAGATACATCTCTTTGTTTTCTTTCGCCAATTGGAAAGTAATATCAGGGATCACTACACCAAGCGATAATGTTTTAATGCGAATTTTTTCATCGGCATTTTCCCGCTTAGTATCCAGAAAACGCATAATGTCAGGGTGGTGAGCATGCAGATAGACAGCGCCTGCACCTTGTCGCGCCCCTAATTGATTTGCGTAGGAAAAGGCATCCTCTAACATTTTCATGACCGGAACGACGCCAGAGGATTGGTTTTCGATCAGCTTGATCGGCGCGCCTTGTTCCCGCAGGTTGGTCATCAGAAAAGCAACACCACCACCACGTTTTGATAGCTGTAGCGCTGAATTGACGGAACGACCAATTGATTCCATGTTGTCTTCAATACGCAGTAAGAAGCAGGAAACCAGCTCACCGCGTTGTTTTTTCCCACAGTTAAGGAAAGTAGGGGTGGCCGGTTGAAAGCGTCCACTGATAATTTCGTCGACTAAATAGCTAGCAAGTGCTTGATTACCTTGAGCGAGTGTTAGCGCAACCATGCAAACACGATCTTCATAGCGTTCAAGGTAACGTTTGCCATCAAAGGTTTTTAAGGTGTAGCTGGTGTAGTATTTGAATGCACCTAAAAAAGTTTGAAAACGGAATTTATGTGCATAGGCTTGCTTAAAAAGCTTCTTGATAAAGGCAAAATCATATTGTTCAATGACTTGTGGTTCATAATAATTTTCATTAACTAAGAAATCGAGCTTCTCTTTTAAGTCATGAAAAAAGACAGTATTTTGATTTACATGTTGGCGAAAATAGTGGTGAGCCGCTTCTTTATCTTTCTCAAACTGGATCTCGCCCGCACTGTTGTACAAATTCAACATGGCATTAAGTGCATGATAATCAACAGTGGTCTTGTTTTTGGTGTTTTCCATTGAATTAGCTCTAATTATGTCTTTGTTGCCAAAAGGCATTTAGTCCATCACGGACACGTTGCACATCGCGCTCCGTGCCTAATAATTCAAATCGATATAAGTAGGGAACTTGGCACTTTGTGGCGATGATATCGCCCGCAATCGCATAAGCTTCGCCAAAATTAGTGTTACCAGCGGCAATAACCCCACGAATTAATCGTCGATTTGATTCAATATTCAAAAAACGGATCACTTCTTTCGGAACTGCACCTCGGCTGCCACCTCCCCCATAGGTCGGAAGGAGCAGGACAAATGGCGTGGTGGCAATGATGCTGCTTTGTTGTTCACCGATAGGCAAACGCGTTGCTGGCAGCCCAACCTTTTCAACAAAACGGTGACAGTTGCCAGAACGGCTCGAAAAATAGATGAGTGATTCCGTTTGCATAATCCGCTCCTAAGCTGAAAGGCGGCTGATCATATCAGGGCGAAAGCCGGACCAATGTTCTTGATCAGCAACGACAACAGGAACTTGCTGGTAACCCAATTTGCGAACAAACTGTAGAGCTTCATCATCTTGAGTGAGGTCGATGACCTGATATGGAATGCTTTTACGTTCTAGGGCTTGGTAAGTGGCATGACATTGAACGCAGTCGGGTTTACTGTAAATCGTAATAATGGCCATATTAAGTACCTTTAGGTGTACTGAATACTATCAGTAGTGTGATGATTGGTATTTAAAGACTATATATAGATCTAATTTTTTTCAACCACACAATATATAGTGGTATGGAAATATTGAATGATAATTATTCTAATTAATGGCTAGGTAGTTATTTATATTGGAAAATTAAATTTTGAGGATTTGAATAGTTCTGTTATCAAGTCTGAGAAAAAATATTATTGCCAAGTAGAAATAATACAGTTTATAACTGTATATACGATCAGATAATCGCACTCTCTTAAGGGGATATTATGTATTGTCAATATTTGGCTGCACCGGAAAAATTTCCTAAACCGTGGGTACAAATCACGGCGGATGACGAGGGGGTAACCAGTATCTATTTTGTTGAGCAAAAGAGTTATCCAGAACAGAAAAATACGCATTCTGAGTTGTGTGTTAAACAACTGACAGAATATTTTAACCATCAACGTAAAGAATTCACGGTAAAGTTAAATCCACAAGGCACTGAATTTCAAAAGAAAGTATGGGGGCACCTTTGTAGTATTCCTTTTGGTGAGCGTTGGAGCTATAAGGATCTGGCTTTAAAACTCGGTTCTGTGAATTATTGCCGCGCGGTGGGGATGGCAAACTCACGTAATCCGATTTCGTTGATTGTTCCTTGCCATCGCGTATTAGGTCATGACGGCAAGCTGGTCGGCTATACCGGAGGGTTAGATATCAAGGATTGGTTATTAGCGCATGAAAAGGAATATGCTAATTAGTTCAGTGAGTTTAATATTATTATTGGGATTAATTACTATTATAAAGAATAATTCATGTTAAATGAGAAATTTATCCCAATAAATAATATTTTTTTATATATTTTGTCAATTTTCGTGATCTAGGTTGTAGACAAGTTACTTGTATATCTGTTGTACTGAACCTGACACTGATGGTGTGTCTATTTTTATTTAAAGGTAATAATTTGATGTCTAAAGTTAAAGGTAACGTTAAGTGGTTCAACGAGTCTAAAGGTTTCGGTTTTATCACTCCAGAAGATGGCAGCAAAGATGTGTTTGTTCACTTTTCTGCTATTGCGAGCGAAGGTTTCAAAACCCTAGCAGAAGGTCAGAAAGTTGAATTTGAAATCACTGAAGGTGCTAAAGGCCCATCTGCTGTAAACGTTGTCTCTCTGTAATTTAAACAAATAGAAACGAACAGCCTCTAAACTCGCCCCAGTTCATCTGGGGCGAGTTTTATTTGCCTCTTAGATTTTGGGGGCACAAATAAAAAAGCCTCGAATTTTCGAGGCTTGATAGACAGGGTGATAAACGTCGTGACTATTTAACTTCTTCGCCTTTGGCTTGTAGGTCTGCATGGTAAGATGAGCGTACGAACGGACCACAAGCCGCGTGGGTAAAGCCCATCGCCATAGCCTCTTCTTTCATTTCATCAAATTCAGCAGGGCTAACATAGCGCTTAACCGGAAGGTGATGGCGGCTTGGTTGGAGGTACTGACCAAGCGTTAGCATGGTAACGCCATGACGGCGCAAATCGCGCATTACTTCAATAATTTCTTCGTTAGTTTCACCTAAGCCAACCATCAAACCTGATTTGGTTGGGATGTCTGGATGCGCTTCTTTGAACCTTTCAAGTAGCTTTAATGACCAATCATAATTTGCGCCGGGACGTACTTGACGATAAAGACGCGGCACATTCTCAAGGTTATGGTTAAATACATCCGGTGGTGTTTCGGTCAAGATCTCTAAAGCACGATCCATTCTGCCTCTAAAATCTGGCACTAATGTTTCGATTTTAATCGAGGGGCTTTTTTCACGAATAGCGCTAATACAATCTGCAAAGTGCTGTGCTCCGCCGTCTCGTAAATCGTCACGATCCACCGAGGTGATCACGACATAGCGAAGCCCCATATCTTTAATGGTTTGAGCAAGTTTAACTGGCTCGTTAGCATCGGGTGCATTTGGGCGGCCATGGGCAACATCACAGAATGGGCAACGGCGTGTACAGATAGCACCGAGGATCATAAAAGTGGCTGTACCGTGATTAAAACATTCAGATAGGTTAGGGCAAGAGGCCTCTTCACAAACAGAGTGCAGGCCATTTTTGCGCATAGCGGCTTTGATCCCCTGAATACGGGTCGAGTCAGCCGGTAACCTAATTTTCATCCAATCAGGCTTACGTAGAATCTCTTCACGTTCTGTAACAACGTTTTTAACAGGGATCAGCGCCATTTTATCGGCGTCACGATATTTAATTCCGCGTTCTATCTGAATTGGTTTACTCATAATTATACCGGTTCCAGTTATCTTTTTGAGTTATTGGATAAGTTGATACTAGGAATAAAAGTATGGGAGCCGTGACTTATCCATTAAAATTTTTTTTAAAAATGTTAAAAAATTATAGCATCATTATTGAACAATATGAAATCCCAGTGTGTCACAGAACTGTTCAATTAGCACGGGTTGAACATCTGGTAATGTCAGGTTGGGAATGAAATGACACATCTGTGTCATCTTTAATTGCGAATAACCACAAGGGTTGATGCGGTTGAAAGGTTCTAGATCCATATTGATATTGAGCGCTAATCCATGGAAAGAGCAACCTTTTCGAATGCGTAGACCTAGCGAACAAACTTTATCACCATTGATATACACGCCGGGGGCATCAGGGCGTGGATAAGCTTCAATTTGGTAATGTGCAAGTGTCTTCACAACCGTCGTTTCAAGAGCCGTGACTAAATCGCGAACGCCTAACTTGTTACGTTTGAGATCAAGCATGACATACATCACTTGCTGACCAGGGCCATGATAAGTGACTTGGCCGCCCCTATCACTTTGGATCACGGGGATCTCTCCGGGAGCGAGCAGATGTTCAGCCTTACCTGCTTGGCCTTGGGTAAAGACGCGAGGATGTTCGACAAGCCATAGCTCATCGGCGGTCTCTTTGTCGCGGTTTTCAGTGAACTGGTGCATCGCATCAGAAACGCGTTGATAAGGGGCAAGCCCTAATTGACGTACAATAATGGTTCGTGCTGACAATGTTTTAACATCCACATTAGAAATGTGCCAGTAGTATAACGCTGGTAGCGGGTTATCGCCAGTTTTGTCATGTTATGAAAATGTTATATTGAGGGTTGACGCAATCTATTTGTGCTATGCAAAGTAACCTGTAACGCTATCTAGCGGGAAAAAAAGGCGGGTATTTGGACCCAGAAACGGTGAAAGTTTTTATATAGGGGGGAGTAACATAAAAGACGTTAGGAAAAAACCGAGTGGGTTTAAGCCACCCGATTTTTGATAAGACACAAAGTGAATTACAGAACCATTCTAACGCGCTCTAATGCACCAAGCTCTTCATATAATTTTTCGATTTGCTCAATATGCGTTGCATTAATGGTAATCGAAACGGAGTGGTAATTGCCTTTGCTACTCGGCTTCACTTCTGGAGAATAGTCGCCCGGAGCATGGCGCTGAACCACTTCAACGACCTGATCAACCAGCTCCGGCTCCGCTAATCCCATCACTTTGTAAGTGAATGAGCAGGGGAACTCAAGTAGTTCGTTTAATTTCGTTTTCATGGGCGCTCCTAATAACAATAATAGTGTTTGAAGGGGGATTCCCCCCTTCAAACTTTCAGATATACACTATATGGGGATGATATATATCTGATTCAAGGGTTAGCCAAACCAGCGATGGAACAGTAACTTAATATAGTCAATTAAACGACTGAAAAAGCCACCTTCTTCCACATCTTTCAGCACGACCAGAGGGCGTTGTTCGATGGTTTTACCATCAAGTTGGAAATTAATAGTTCCAACTGCTTGCCCTTTTTTCAGTGGTGCTTCTAGCTCGGATGTTGAGATATCATAGCTTGCTTTAAGATCTTTTAAACGTCCACGAGGGATAGTTAAGAACAGATCTTCTGTTACCCCAAGTTTAACGTTATTTTCATCACCAAACCAAACAGGCTCGGAGGCAAACTCAACCCCCGCTTGTAGCGGCTTGACGGTTTCATAAAAGCGGAAGCCATACGTGAGCAGTTTTTTACTTTCTGCATCACGGCCTTTCATACTTTTACCGCCCATTACGACGGAAATAAGGCGCATTTGGCCCTCTGTTGCGGAGGCAACTAAATTATACCCCGCAGCATTAGTGTGGCCTGTTTTAATGCCATCAACTGAGAGACTTTTATCCCATAACAAACCATTACGGTTAGTTTGGCGAATATTGTTAAAAGTGAACTCTTTTTCTTTGTAGATAGCATATTCATCGGGAACATCACGTATCAGAGCCTGCCCGAGTAATGCCATGTCACGTGCTGAGCTATATTGGCCTTCAGCATCTAAACCATGAACGGTTTGAAAATGGGTATTTTGTAAGCCCAGTTTGCTGACGTAGCCATTCATCAATTGGATGAAATTCGCTTGGTCACCCGCGACATAGTCCGCCATGGCAACACAAGCATCGTTACCTGATTGTAAGTTAATTCCACGAGTTAATTGAGAAACACTCACGCGGTCGCCGGGTTTCAGGAACATTAATGAGGAACCCTTAAATATTGGGTTACCTGTTGCCCATGCATCTTCGTTGACAGTGACAATATCCTCTGCACCGATTTTGCCTGACTTGATCGCTTGACCAATAACATAGCTGGTCATCATTTTAGTCAAACTCGCAGGGTCACGGCGTTGATCCGCATTCTTTTCAGCAAGCACTTTACCTGAGTTGTAATCAATCAAGATATAGGCTTCTGCATCAATTTCAGGTACTGCTGGAACAGGGCTATTTGGGAATGGCTCGTTAGCATTTGCCTGTGTCATAGTGAAAAGTAGCGATGCACCTAGCAAGGTATGACGAAGGGTGCGTGATGGGGCAAAATTTTTCATGTTTGTATTGTTACATCCGGAATTCGGTTAACACAAGGAGGCGCAGTTTAGCAAAAGTACAAGGATTGATTAATGCTTGCGCCAATGTTTTTACAATATTTTATACAGATCACACTTCAAGTTACTAGTCGGTTATCGAGCAAATAAAAAAGCCCCTTGATATGTTTAGGTTAAGAGGCGTCATTATTGTTGGTACTGATAATTTGAATAGTGATGAATACCTACCTTATGGAGCGACAACCATCGACGTTTGATTTAGTTCAGCCTGAATTCGGCCTTGTAGATCCACAGCCTGTTGCCTATCTGCAAATGGCCCTAATTGAACACGATAAATATTGTTGTAGGGCTGTAAGCGGCCGGGAACACCAAACTGACTTTTCAATTTTTCCAACATAGTTTTGGCGTTGCTTTGATTTCCGATAGCACCAACTTGAACTAAATAACCTCTTTCAGGAACGGCAGGAGTACTTGGCGTCGCTTGAGGGGCTTCTGGCTCAGGGGTTTTTAAGCTGCTTTCAGGCACAACGGGCTCCATTGGGGCTGTTGGCTGTTTCACGGGGAGCACATTTTCAGGGGTTGGTAAATTTTCCATTACAGGCGTTCCCATCGGGCCGGAGCCTAGCTGAGGGCGCCCTGGCAGGGCATAACTTTGTTTAACAAAGTTTGAGCCAATCGTACCTGGTCCTGATAGAGAGCCATCTTGAGCGACTTGGATAGCATCAATTTTGATGCGTGTGGTTGGCATTAAATTGAGGCGATCAGCAACGGCGCGAGAAACAGCGATGCTTTTGCCTTGTGTATAAGGGCCTCTATCATTCACACGAACAACCATCATTCGGCCATTCATCATGTTAGTGATACGCACATAGCTTGGAATAGGTAAAGTCGGGTGGGCTGCTGTTAATTCAATAGGGTTAACTCGCTCACCAATTGCTGTCATATTCCCTGCTGACTCTGAACCAAAGATAGAGGCATAACCTACTTGTGAAAATTGCGATGCGTCGCGAACAATTTGGTATTGCTGGCCGTTACGCTGATAGTCACTGTTGGCTGTTGGATGAAAAGGCTCATAATGAGGCTCTGCGCCAAGCACGTCTTGAGCAGGTACAGCCGGTACATTACTAGGCTGCTTAATGTTCTCTTCTGTGACACAACCACTAAGCAATGCAGTCGTAATGCCAAGCATAATCCATTGAAAACGCATACTAAGCCTCTTTTATAAACTCTTGGAAAGAAATTTTCTGTGTGTATGAATAGACATGATAATACCGAATCCGGCCATTAAAACAATCAGTGCCGATCCCCCATAACTGACGAGCGGTAGAGGTACTCCAACCACAGGTAAGATACCACTAACCATGCCAATATTAACGAATACATAAACAAAGAGGATCAACATTAAGCCACCAGCCATGACGCGACCAAAGGTGTTTTGTGCGTTTGCTGCGATATAAAGCCCACGCATGATCAGTAACAGATATAAGCCGAGTAAGACCAATACACCAATTAAGCCAAGCTCCTCCGCTAATACGGCAAAAATAAAGTCAGTATGGCGCTCAGGTAGAAACTCAAGCTGTGATTGTGTTCCATGTAGCCAGCCTTTACCCATCAGCCCCCCAGAACCAATCGCGATTTTTGATTGGATAATATGATAGCCAGCGCCTAATGGGTCGGTTTCAGGGTCGAGTAGCATCATGACGCGGGTTCGTTGGTAATCATGCATCAAGAAAAACCACAATAGCGGAATAAAAGCGGCAAGGGCGGTTGCGGCGATAGTGATTAAACGCCAGCTCATTCCTGCTAAAAAGAGCACAAATATCCCCGATGCGGCAACTAAGATAGAGGTACCAAGGTCGGGTTGGGCGGCAACTAACAAGGTAGGCGTAAAAATAAGCACGAGCGCTATCATAGTATTTTTTAGTGATGGCGGACAGAGGTCTCGGTTCATAAAGCGTGCCACCATCAAAGGAACCGCTATTTTAGCAATTTCGGAAGGCTGGAAGCGGATAATCCCCAGATCGAGCCACCGTTGTGCCCCTTTACTGATTTGCCCGAAAACATCGACAAAAATTAGCAAAATAACGCAAAAGATATATAAATGAGGGGCAAGGTTTTCATATAGGCGCGGAGGAATTTGTGCCATGATGATCATGACGATAAATCCTGAAGCGATTTGCCCCAATTTTCTTTCCATCATTTCAGGGTCTTGCCCGTTAGCACTCCACATAATAAACGCACTGTAAGCAAGTAACGCTAAAATAATTAACAGCATAGGCACATCGATGTGCAGGCGCGCTGAGAGTGATAATTTTTTCTTATCGTCTGTCATAGTGTTAACGGTCTTCCTCAGTGCCTGTTGGTACGCTATTAACCTCTATTTTATTATCACCTAATAAAACATGGTCAAATATTTGCCTAACGATATCGCCAACAGAAGGGCCAGAGCCACCATTTTCTAAAATAATGGCGACCGCAACGGTTGGTTTATCGTAGGGGGCATAGGCAATCATTAGTTTATGATCGCGTAAATGCTCGGCTAATTTGCTGGCGTTATAGGTTTCGTAACTAAACACCTGAGCAGTTCCTGATTTCGCTGCTGCCTTATATGGCGTGCCGATAAAACTACGTCTTCCTGTACCGTTTGGTGCATTGGCGACACCGTACATTCCTTGCTTCGCGAGCTCCCAATAACCTGAATGGATATCACCAATCTGAGCCGTCTCTTTATCTTCGTAAGGCACCATCGCATTGCCGAGCTTGGTGCCATACAATAAATGAGGGGTTTTCACTTGACCGTCATTGATGAGTGTCATCAAGGCTTTTGACATTTGAATTGGCGTTGCGGTCCAGTAGCCTTGTCCAATGCCGACAGGTATAGTATCCCCTTGATACCAAGGTTTTTTATAGCGTTTTTGCTTCCACTCTCGAGTCGGCATAATACCTGCTCGCTCTTCGGCAAGGTCGATACCAGTATAATCGCCAAAGCCAAATTTCTTCATCCAATCGGATATTCTATCAATCCCCATATCATAGGCGACTTGATAGAAGAACGTATCCGCAGACTCAATGATTGACTTCACCACATTTAATTTGCCATGCCCCCAACGCTTCCAGTCACGATAGCGTTTTTCAGAGCCTGGAAGCTGCCACCAACCTGGGTCAAAGATAGTCGTTGAAGGGGTAATCACTTTTTCGCTTAACGCCGCAACCGAAATAAAAGGTTTTACGGTTGAAGCGGGAGGATAAAGGCCTTGAGTTGTTCGGTTAATTAACGGCCTATCAGGGTTGTTTAAGAGTGCTTGATAGTCTTTGTTTGATATACCGTTAACAAATAAGTTCGGGTCATAGCTTGGGTTAGAGACCAATGCCAATATTTCACCATTACGCGGGTCAGTGACAACCACCGCGGCACGACTCGTTGTCAGCAGTTTTTCAATATAAATTTGCAGTTCAAGATCGATAGTTAAGTAGATATCTCGGCCTGCTTGCGGCGGTTGCTCATGTAGCTGGCGGATAACACGCCCGCGGCTATTCACTTCAACCTCTTCATAGCCTGTTTTCCCATGCAACACATCTTCATAGTAGCGCTCGATGCCTAATTTACCGATATCATGGCTGGCGGCATAGTTAGGCAGTTTTCCTTCTTTATCAAGGCGCTCTACGTCTTTATCGTTGATCTTAGCAACATAACCAATGACATGGGTTAATGCCGAGCCATAAGGATAGGAGCGACGTTGGTAGCTTTTTACTTCAAGCCCAGGGAAACGGTATTGGTTAACGGCAAAGCGCGCTACTTGTACTTCGTTTAGCTGTGTTTTTAGGGGGATAGAGGTAAAACGGCGGGAGCGTTTACGCTCTTTTTCAAAGTTAGCAATATCCTCATCGGTTAGACCGATGACATCACGCAGTTTATCCAGCGTGTCTTGGAGATCGGCCACTTTTTCAGGCACAATTTCTAATTGGTAAAAGGTGCTATTTAAGGCTAATTGTCTGCCATTGCGGTCATAAATAATCCCGCGGCTAGGGGCAATGGGAACGAGTTTTATCCGGTTATCATTCGATCTTGTTTGATAATCCTCGTGGCGAACAACTTGTATATGATAGAGATTAGTAACAAGAACAGCAGTTAATAGCACAATGACGCCGAATGCAATTAATGCTCGGCGAATAAATAACATTGATTCTGCTGTATGGTCGCGAAAAGGGGTGCGTTGATTTTTCATCCCACTGCCATATTGAACATATTAAAAACTGACTATTCCCGATGATAAGGGTGGTTAGTCGTAATACTCCACGCACGATAAAGACTTTCTGCAACAAGTACTCTAACAAGAGGGTGGGGCAGTGTCAGTGGAGATAATGACCAACTTTGCATGGCGGCTTCTTTACAAGCAGGTGCAAGTCCTTCAGGGCCACCGATGAGCAGGCTAACATTGCGACCATCTTGTTTCCAATTTTCAAGTTGGTTAGCAAGTTTTGGGGTATCCCACTTCTCACCGGGTATATCCAATGTGACAATCCGATTACCTTTGCCGACGGCTGCCAGCATCAGTTCACCTTCTTTCTCGAGAATGCGTTTAATATCTGCGTTTTTCCCGCGTTTCCCTGCTGGGATCTCAATCAGTTCGAAAGGCATATCTTTAGGGAAACGATGGAGATAATCCATAAAGCCGGTCTGAACCCAGTCCGGCATTTTTGTACCTACAGCAATGAGTTGTAATTTCAAACTCAGCTCCAGAGTTTCTCAAGTTCATACATACGACGGCTTTCGTCTTGCATGATATGAACAATAGCTTCACCAAGATCAACCACAATCCAGTCAGAAACCCCTTGGCCTTCAACACCGAGTGGGTGCAAGCCATTTTTACGGCAAGCTTCAATTAACCGGTCTGCAACAGACATTAAGTGACGACTTGATGTCCCAGTGCAGATGATCATTTGATCAGTGATACTTGATTTACCATGAACATCGATCGAGATGATATCTTCAGCTTTTGCATCGTCAAGCTGATTGATAATAAATTGTTGGAGTTCAGTTCCTTGCAAAAGGTTCACCTTTTATTCTAATTATACTCAGCCAATACATAATGCCAGTAGCTATCCCTTAGAAGCTATTGGCGCCACTAATTAGGAGACAACTCGAAGTATGACGGGTATAACGTTAAACACTGTTTGTAATATACCTGTTAAGGCAGGAACATTTTACCCTAGATTTTCAGAAAAATCGGCTAAATTATTTTATATTCCTTAAGGTGTGTGATTTATATGAATAACTGGCGTTCAGGGCAAGAAATTTGTACAAACTTTACAAAGTGATAAATCAATAATCAGCTATCGTGAATTTTATCTCACAAAGCAAAGGAGCCATGCGTGGAATCAATAATGTTTAATGTTGTTCTGTTTGGGGATGTTGAATTTCCTGCCGAGGATATCACCTCATTAACGGAGTCACATATTAAGTTGATTCCCATTACGGCCCTGACAGAGATAAAGTTTGCATATCAAGGGGTAATTTGTGATGAGGGAGCTCGTCAGCAACTCCTTGAACAACTTCCTGAAAACACACCACTGTTAACTACGCATGAATGGTCATGTCCAGAGCATCTCGATCGGTTTTTTATTCAACTGTATACCGGATATCGATTAACGCAATTAGCTAAGAATTTAACGCACCACCAAATTATTTGTTTTCACAGTCGTCATAAATATTTATTGATGGCTTATTCCCCGAAGGGATATAAAGCAACAGGTAAATTTGTGGCGGGTATTCAAAAAAATAGCGAACTCACTGAGGTTTACACCCAATATCGTCATCAACTACTGGATATTTTAGCCACAACACCAGCTCGCAAGTTACAAGTCAATGCGCTTCAACATATACAAGGCTATTTTAAATATAAAGCGACAAGAGATGAAAAAGTCCGTTTGGGGTGGCTAATCAATGATTATCAAGCGGGTTATCTTTCTATTAATAATCCGTTATCGATGATATTGCAGTTGCTCACTCAATACCCTGATAGTTATATCAGTGAGCAACTTTACTTATCACCATATCCGGGATGTGAAAAAATCAGAGCATTACTTCAATTTTGATAGAGGTGCTGCTGTTTGATATAAGCCATGACAGAAGCGGGGATCAAATCATCATTTAGATGGCCGGCACTTAAGCTATGACGGATTTCGGTGGCTGAAATATCAATGAGTGGCGTATCACCAAGGAAAATATAGCCGTTCGGTGCTTGGCTCAGCTTATTGGTATCCTCTGTTTTGTGTTTTTTTAACCATGCTTGCATTTGCGGCTCACTGAAATTGGTCGCATAACCGGGGCGTGAGCAAACTAATAAATGGCATTTATCCAACAGCTGTTCCCAACCATTCCATGTATGGATCGACAATAACGAATCTTGACCAATAATGAATGCTAACGGCTGCTCTGGCCCCATCTCAGTACGTAATGAGGTTAAGGTTTCTATCGTGTAGGATGGGCTATTACGCTCAAGCTCTCTGGTATCGATGGTAAACAGCGGGTTATCTTGTATCGCTAGACGTACCATATCTAATCGTTGAGCTGGGCTAGCTTCTGGTTGAGGTCGGTGTGGCGGCACATGATTTGGCAACAAAATCACTTTTTGTAAGCCAACTTGCTTGGCTAATGCTTCTACTGGACGTAGATGGCCATAATGTATCGGGTCAAATGTCCCACCAAATAACGCTTGAAGGCCTTTGGTCTTAAAGGTCATGGATAAAACTCTCTGGTAAGGCTTTGGTACATACTAACATAGACAAGGATTGTAGGTCAGGCCACACCGAGTGGCTAAAGTCTTGTTTGGCATGTAGCTCTGCTTGTGTTAGCAACAAAAGTGCGGATTGTAATTGATGTAAGCTTAGACGTTGTAATGCTGCGCTCAATAATGGTCGGCGGCTTTGCCAAATCTTATGCTGATCAAACAAGGTTTTTAATGGCGTGGTAACCGATTGGCGTTTTAATGTCAGTAGTAGCATTAATTCACGTTGGATAGCCCGTAAGAGGATGACCGTTTCAGTATCTTCACGTTGAAGCTGTTCGAGAATATGCCAAGCGCGCCGTGATTTGCCGGCTAATAAGGCATCAACCCAATGATACGGCGTAAAATGTGCAGCATCATTCACGGCAGTTTCGACACGTGGCAAGGTTAATTTACCATCGGGGTAGAGTAGCGATAATCGCTCAAGTGCTTGTGCCAACGCGAGTAAATTCCCTTCATAACAGTAGCAAAGGAGTTGGTTGGCCTCTGTTTCTAAAGAGAGCTGCATATTGTGCGCCCGTTTTGCAACCCATTGAGGTAGGCGCTGATATTCAGGCGTTAGACAACTGATATAGACAGCTTCATGGCTGATAGCTTTAAACCAAGCACTGTTTTCTTGTGCTTTGGTGAGTTTTTGCCCGCGAAGCAATAGCAGGATATCCGGGTGAAGAAGTTGAGATAATTGAATCAGCTTTTCCGCCATGGCAGCACTAGGGCCATTTTCTGGCAGGATCAACGTCAGTGATTGACGGCTTGTAAATAGGCTCAGGGCTTGGCAGAGGCTGAATATTTCGTCCCAATCAGTGTGCTGTTCAAGTGAAAAGGTGAAATGCTCTTCAAACCCTTGAGTTTGAGCCGTTTTTCGGATGGCATCTTGGCTTTCTTGAATTAATAGGGGCTCATTGCCCCAGATTAAATAGCGGCCTCTCAGAGACTCTTGTAACTGAGAGGCCAACTGTTCAGGATAGATACGGATCATTATGGTTCAACAACAGGAACAACAGCTTTAGCGTTAGCTTTCTCAAGTTCGGCAGTATGAACAATTAACAGTTTACGGACTAATATCCGCGCTGCTTGTTCCCGCATCTCTTGTTTAACCAATTCATTTTCAGCATCTTTTGCAAGAGCTTCTAATGGGTTATCAAAGAAAGTACGCTCAACTTGGCTTTGTAACGGGTAAACCGAACCATTTGGCATCATGACCTGAGCATTGAGCACAAAGGTCAATTGTTTCTCTGCCGCTTTACCATCTTGGTAAATCGATACGGTTTCTGTTTTTTCTGACGATCCCGTAATTTTTAAAATTGGGATATCAGCGCTGCCATTTTCAACAAGCGTCACATTATTGAGTCTGAGTTGCTCCCTAACGGCTCTGGTTAGAGAGCTATAAGGTGCATTAGAACTTAACTGTAACGTCTTCAGTTCCTCAGGGATCTGTGTCGTTCCTTGAAGGCGAAAACCGCAACCTGCGGTGACTAGCACCGACAGGCTCAGTAATAAAGTTATCAGATAGCGCACCTGGCCTCCTTATCAGCCAACAACCAAGTTTAGTAATTTACCTGGTACATAAATTACTTTACGAATAGTAACGCCTTCGAGGTATTTCGAGACGCTATACTCTTTTGTTGCCATATCTAACACAAAGTCTTGCACTGCATCAGCAGGTACAGTGATACGACCACGCACTTTACCATTAACTTGGATAACGACTAATTTAGTGTCATCAACCATGGCTTTTTCGTCAGCGACAGGCCAGCTTGCAAAATCGACATCATCGGTGTGACCTAATGCTTTCCACATTTCGAAACATGCATGTGGAATAATAGGTGACAGCATCAAGGTGATCGCTTCAAGTGACTCTTGCATCAATGCACGATCTTGTTCGGTCTCTTGTGGTGCACGAACTAATTTGTTCATGAACTCCATGATAGCGGCAATCGCAGTGTTAAACGCATAGCGACGGTCAAAATCATCGGTCACTTTAGCAATGGTTTTATGTAAGTCGCGACGTAAGTCTTTCTGCTCTGTCGTTAATGTGCTGACATCAAGCGGCTGAGTTGCCCCTTTTTGTGAGTGCTCATGAACGATACGCCATACACGACGGACAAAACGGTTTGCCCCTTCGACGCTAGACTCTTGCCATTCAAGGGTTAGCTCTGGTGGTGCCGCAAACATCATAAATAGGCGAACAGTATCGGCACCGTATTTTTCAACCATCAACTGTGGGTCAATACCATTGTTTTTCGACTTAGACATTTTGCTCATGCCAGTATAAACCAGCTCATGTCCTTCGGTATCAACGGCTTTGATAATACGGTTTTTGTCGTCACGCTCTACAGTGACATCACTTGGCGAAACCCAAACACGCTGACCATCACTGCCGGTATAGTAGAAGGCATCTGCCAGTACCATACCTTGACATAATAGGCGTTTTGCTGGTTCATCTGAGTTGACTAGACCTGCATCACGCATCAATTTGTGGAAGAAACGGAAATACATTAAGTGCATGATGGCGTGTTCAATACCACCAATGTATTGGTCCACTGGTAACCAGTAATTCGCAGCAGCCGGATCCAACATGCCTTCATCAAATTGAGGGCAAGTGTAACGAGCATAGTACCAAGATGACTCCATAAAGGTGTCAAAGGTATCGGTTTCACGTAAAGCTGGCTGACCATTGATGGTGGTTTTCGCCCATTCTGGATCCGCTTTAATTGGGCTGGTGATACCGTCCATTTCGACATCTTCTGGCAAAATCACTGGCAGTTGATCTTCAGGAACAGGAACAACTGTGCCATCTTCTAATGTTGCCATTGGAATTGGTGCGCCCCAGTAGCGTTGGCGAGAAACACCCCAGTCACGTAAACGGTAGTTCACTTTACGTTGACCCACGCCGATAGCGACTAATTTGTCTGCGATAGCATTGAAGCCAGCGGTATTATCTAAGCCGCTAAATTCGCCTGAGTTGATCAATGCAAATTTTTCAGTCATCGCTTCTTGAGAAATATCAGGCTCATTGCCTTCAGCGTCGGCAATAACCACTTTTAGTGGCAGGTTATATTTATGGGCAAACTCCCAGTCACGTTGGTCGTGAGCAGGTACAGCCATCACCGCACCGGTGCCATATTCCATCAACACAAAGTTGGCTACCCAGATAGGTAATTTTTCTTGGGTGAGTGGATGAATAACATAAAGGCCAGTTGGCATCCCTTTTTTATCCATGGTCGCCATATCAGCTTCGGCTGTTTTGGTATTACGGCATTCATCGATAAAGTTGGCTAATTCGGCATTTTTTTCTGCGGCTTCGAGTGCTAATGGGTGACCCGCAGCAACCGCCACATAAGTTGCACCCATGAAAGTATCAGGGCGAGTGGTATATACGGTTAATTTGTCATCACGATCGGCAACGTTAAAGGTGATTTCGACACCCTCAGAGCGCCCAATCCAGTTACGTTGCATGGTTTTGACTTGCTCAGGCCAATCATCAAGCTTATCAAGATCGTTTAGCAACTCTTCAGCATAATCGGTGATTTTAATAAACCATTGAGGAATTTCTTTACGCTCGACGGGCGTATCACAGCGCCAGCAGCAGCCATCGATAACCTGTTCGTTGGCGAGTACGGTTAAATCATGTGGACACCAGTTTACAGCAGAGGTTTTTTTGTAGACTAAGCCTTTTTCATAGAGCTTAGTAAAGAACCATTGTTCCCAACGATAGTATTCAGGCGTACAAGTGGTAACTTCGCGATCCCAATCGTAGCCAAAGCCCAGCATTTTTAACTGGCCTTTCATGTAATCGATATTGGCATAGGTCCATGGTGCAGGTGCTGTTTTATTTTTGACAGCCGCGCCTTCAGCAGGTAAGCCAAACGCATCCCAACCGATTGGTTGTAAAACGTTTTTACCTAATAGGCGTTGATAACGGGAGATCACATCACCCATAGTGTAGTTGCGCACATGGCCCATGTGTAGTCGACCAGAAGGGTAAGGTAGCATGGACAGGCAGTAGTATTTCTCTTTGCTGTTGTCTTCTGTCACTTTAAATGTGGCTTTTTCATCCCAGTGACGCTGTACTTTTGGCTCTATATCTTCTGGACGATATTGTTCTTGCATGGCACCGATAATCCTATGGTGAATAAATGCTACTCAGTAGCGTTAATGTCTTTCTATAAGTTAGATCCGCATAGCATAGCGGATCCTACCCTAAAACAACAATAGTTGATTAGCTGAACCGACGGGGAAAGCTGGATATTGTTTTTGGGGGGCGGTGTCAGAATATTTTATTCCGATGAGCATCAAACTTAACTAAAAAACAGTAAGATTGGTAGTGTTTCACGCAAAAAAACTCAAAAAGCCAGCAAATATTGGGCAATACATAGGGAGGGGTATTTATTCACTCTATTTTATTAGCACTAAAGTGCAAAGATCCCCTAGAAACATAAAAAAGCATCAATAAATTATATCAATTAACAAAACCTATTTGAGTTGTTTGAGTACCTTAATCCACTGATTTCATTTTTGCCTATGCTATTAGGGAGGGCGTTGTGATTGAAAAACAAGTTCAGAGCCATTGTGGTACAGTGAAATTTAAGGTTGCGTTGACTGATAGATATAACACAGCAAGAAGATGTCACTGCCCTTTTTGCCGAATGCGTGGGGCAATCGTAATCTTTGCGCTCTTGTCAGAGACACTATTTTAGAAGGAAAAGATAAACTAACGGAATATCGTTTTAACACAAAGCAAGCCGCCCTCTTTTTATTCAATCTGCGGAATTTATACTTTTCATCAAAGACGCTCAACCCCACAAGAGTATGGAGTAAAGGTTGCTTGCATTGAAGGTGTCTCTCCCTTTGATTTTGCATCGGTCAATGTGATGGATGGAAGACATCTTCCGAAAGAGAGGGAGGTGTTGTTGGTCAACTTATTTATAAAAGTAAACATTGAACGCTAATGTTTATAATGTTTTATACCAAAATAATGCGACTTCATGGGCATTTTCCGTGCATAAATAGAGCGCTTTATCATAACCATGAATGCGAAAACCGTGTTTGTGATAGAACTTAGCGGCTGTGGTATTCGTAGATTGAGATTCTAATCTGATGTGATGTAAACCATTGTCGGTTGCCCAAGCTTCAATTTTTTCTAGTAATTGTTTGGCGATACCTTTACCTCTATATGGCTCATCGATGGCCAATTCATCAAGTTGAGCCATTCCATTCCAGCAAAGACTTGCACAGGCATAGCCAATCGTTTTATCCCCCAATTTCGCAACATATAAAACACCTAAACTTTCTTGTTCATTCAACCACTGCTCTGGAGAGAAATGATAATCCTTTAGGTAGGGCTTAATCGCTTTTTTCCTGTTTATATCGTCATAGGGATGGAGTAACTCATCAGTTATCATCACATTAAAATTACAGGCAGAAACATCCAGAACCGTATCGTCTTGTAAAGGGGTAATTGTTATTTGTTGATCATTTTTCATCATGAGGCTTAGATTATTAGATTGATATTAATTGGGTTTTTAATCTATATCTGTATGTATTGTCGGGCAACAAATATTTAGATAAAACAAAATAGAAAGGTATAAGAGTGTCGTGCAGGGGGCGGCCATAGAGAGGTAGTCTCTCCCTATGGCTTGCAATAATTAATGCAGTATTTTCGCGAGGAAATCTTTAGCTCTATCAGATTGCGGATTAGCAAAAAAGTCTTCTTTTTTACTGTCTTCAACAATCTTTCCTTCATCCATAAAAATCACACGGTTAGCGACTTTCTTAGCGAAACCCATTTCGTGGGTAACGACCATCATAGTCATACCCTCGTTTGCTAATTCGACCATAACATCAAGCACTTCATTGATCATTTCAGGGTCAAGTGCTGATGTTGGCTCGTCAAATAACATTGCAACAGGATCCATACACAAGGCTCGAGCAATTGCCACACGCTGCTGCTGCCCACCCGAAAGCTGGGAAGGAAACTTATTTGCATGGCTTGCTAGCCCAACGCGTTCGAGTAATTTCAACCCTTTTGCTTCAGCCTCTTTTTTATTTCTATTTAGCACCTTTACTTGGGCCAGTGTTAAATTTTCTATAATAGAAAGATGCGGGAATAGCTCAAAGTGTTGGAATACCATGCCAACTTTAGAGCGAAGTTTTGCCAAATCAGTTTTTTTATCATTGACTTGGATACCATTTACAAAAATTTCACCCTGTTGAACTGGCTCAAGGCCATTCACTGTTTTTATTAATGTGGATTTACCAGAGCCTGATGGTCCACAGACAACCACGACTTCGCCTTTTTTGACTTCAGTTGTACAGTCTGTGAGTACCTGAAACTGGCCATACCATTTAGAGATATTTTTCAGGGTAATCATGTAACAGTCCTTTTCTTAAGATAATTCACCAGCATTGAAGCGCCGAAACTGATAATAAAGTACACGAAACCTGCAAACAATATCATTTCTACTTGTGTACCATCACGCTCACCAATATTGGTTGCCGTACGGAAGAAATCCGTCAAACTCAGTACATAAACTAATGATGAATCCTGAAATAGCACAATGCCTTGTGTTAATAACAGAGGGATCATCGCTTTAAAGGCTTGAGGCAAGATGACTAACCTCATTGTTTGCATATGCGTCATGCCCAGTGCAAGTGCGGCAGATGCTTGGCCTCGTGAAATACTCTGAATACCTGCTCGAATAATCTCAGAGTAGTAGGCGGCTTCAAAAAGCGAGAAGGCTACCATTGCTGAAATTAAACGGATATCACTTTTTGGTGATATGCCTAGAACATTTTGGACTAAGTTAGGCACAATCAGATAGAACCACAACAATACCATGACTAATGGGATAGAGCGGAACGTATTTACGTACAGTGCAGCGAACCAACTGATAGGTTTAAAAGTAGATAGACGCATCACGGCGAGAACCGTTCCCCACAATATCCCCACGACAATAGCCGTAATGGTAATTTTAGCGGTGACGACTAACCCATCAAGAAGAAATGGCCAACTTGGGGCGATGGAGCTCCAATCAAATTCATAGAACATATTATCGCCCTCCTAATGTGCCGGGTAAGCGAACTTTACGTTCTAACAAATTCATTAACAGCATAATGATCAAATTGATGCCGACATAGGCAAGCGTGATCGCAGTGAATGATTCCCAAGCATGGGCAGAATAATCAAGCAACTTACCTGCTTGGGCTGCCATATCAACGAGGCCGATAGTGGAAGCTATCGCCGAGTTTTTCACTAAGTTAAGCATCTCGGATGTCATTGGTGGCAAAATGACACGATACGCATTGGGTAAAAGCACATAGCGATAAGTTTGTGGCAAGGTCAGCCCCATAGCGAGACCGGCGTTTTTTTGCCCTCTTGGTAATGATTGTATTGCCGCTCTTACCTGTTCAGTCATACGGGCGGCGGTAAATAAACCAAGGCACAGTGTTGAAGAGATAAAAAATTGATAGTTAGGATCTAAGTCCATTTTGAACCAGTCGCCGATAGAACGGGGTAACAGCTCTGGGATCACTAAATACCAAGTAAAAAATTGAACAATTAAAGGGACATTACGAAATAGCTCGACATAAACGGTTCCTATCATCGCTAAAAAGCGATTAGGCACGGTACGTAAAATACCAAAGAACGAGCCGACCAGAAAAGCAATGATCCAAGCACAGATAGAAAGTGCGACAGTGACTTCTAAGCCAGATAATAACCAACCTAAATAGGTGGTATTCCCAAATGGGGCTTCCTGTAGGAAAATCCCCCAATTCCAATTGATTGACATAATTCTACTTCCTGTGGGCAATTTAGATTGACCCTACTACTGGTGAGAAAGTGCAAGGCGGGGAACGACCGCCTTGCAAATCCCACTTCAGTAACACCCTGTTTGTCTTTTTATTTAGTTAAGTGCTTTGTCATTAGGTGATTTGAACAACTCTTTCATTTCATCTGATAACGTGAATTTCAAGTTAAGATTTTTTGGTGGGATAGGTTGGTTAAACCAACGGTCAAATGATTTTTCAGCCGTACCAGAAGTTTGTGCCTTCGCGATAGTTTCATCGACTAACGCCTTAAACTGAGGATCATCTTTGCGTAGCATACAGCCATAAGCTTCTTCTGTTTGCGGTTTGCCTACAATCTCCCAAATATCTGGTTTTTTCGCTTTTGCACGTTCACCTGCTAACAACGCATCATCCATCATAAAGGCGACAGCGCGGCCAGATTCAAGGGTACGGAATGAGTCACCATGATCTTTTGCACTGATAATGCGCATTTTCATATTTTTTTCGTCGTTAAGTTTATTGAGCAAAATTTCAGACGTTGTTCCAGAGGTAACAACGACGTTTTTACCCGCGAGGTCGGCGAAGTCTTTGACTCCAGAGTCATTTTTAGTAAGTAGACGAGTACCTACTACGAAAATCGTATTTGAAAACGCAGCTTGTTTTTGTCTTTCTAAGTTATTGGTCGTTGAACCACACTCAAAATCATAGGTACCATTTTGTAATAGCGGTATACGGTTTTGTGATGTAATAGGGATAAGCTTAACTTCGAGATTAGGTTTGTTGAGTTTCTTTTTAACCGCATCAACGATTTCATTGGAGTAGTCTTGAGAGTAGCCGACCACTTTTTGGTTGTTGTCATAGTAAGAAAATGGAACGGATGACTCACGGTGGCCAACAACAATCACACCATTGTCGTTAATTTTTTTTAGAGTACCTGTTAGTTCTTCTGCTTGAACGGCACAAGTTGCTCCTAGCACCATCATCGATAATACAATCTTGCTCATACGCATATTTACAGCTCCTTTCTAAGATCGGAGATTTATCTCGTTTGTTGTGCTTGCTGATGTTTCGTGGATGCTATCAATACCACGATCACCTGCTGTATGTTTTAATATTGTTAAAAATTAAAGAAAAATGTTAAACAATGAAAATGAATTGTTTCAAAATCGGGAGCTATCTCGCATATTATTTGGGCAGTTCCTAATTTGTTGCACTATTACTGGGAAAACTTTCCTAAAAAGGGTATTTATGCACCACTAGTGTGAAAAATAATCTCATTTTCCTGTTGCTCGTGGGTATAATGCATCTTGTATGCCAATTTTTATCTTTAGAGGTGTAAATAGGATTGGGTTTGTAAAGTTAGCTCATGCTACTTGTACCGAGTCGTTTGCTGTGTAAGATGTAACCTTGATTAAATTGGTTAAATTTAAATATTGAATTAACTTATCATTATTTAACAGTGTGATTTCAGGACGAAGAAATAGAGACACGCATGAACAGGCAACTCAAATTAGGCAAAGGATTAGTAGTACTCGCCTGTCTGATGGTTTTACTTTGTATTAATCAAAGAGCCGTTGGAGAGCGTCTTTTCGCCCATTTTTCGCCTCAAGACCCTGTCGTGCAAATGCAATCCAATGGTCAGTCTATGGTGTTTAAAACGGCTGTTTCGAGTGAAAAAAGCGCGCAATTGTCTTCTTGTGAATTGAGTGCTAAATCACTACTGACATTAAGTCCTGCTGCTATTGAACCTCTCTTTTTTGTTTTCCTTTCTATCACTGCGTTAGGTATTTTTTACTCTCATTTATTTTCACGCAGAGCTAAGCGTGAGGATAAACATCCCCCACCAAGAGTTAGGCTCCATTTACAATATTGCAATCTTCGAGATTAGAACACCATCACGTTCAGCTTGTTGGTGTATTTTATTCTGGAGGAATTATGCGTTTTTTAATTAATGCGTTAATTATTTTATCTGCCTTATTTTCGGGAGTGCTACAGGCAGCTGATACTGGCTGGCTAACAGATAAACATAATGACCATGCTCAAGTAAGATTGTTAAGTGCTTCCCAAAAAGATGGGAAGGTTGCTTTATTGTTGGATGTACAACTACAAGATGGTTGGAAAACCTATTGGCGTTCTCCAGGAGAAGGCGGTATTGCGCCGGAAATCAATTGGAAATCACCAGTAACAGATATGGATTGGCAGTGGCCAGCCCCTGGTCGTTTTGATGTTGCAGGTATTTCAACTCAAGGTTATATGGGAGACGTTGTTTTTCCTATCGTCGTTAATGCCGATGAAAAGCTAGATAAACTTTCGGGAGTTTTAACGCTTTCCACCTGTAGCAATGTCTGTATTTTAACGGATTATCCTTTCGAGCTCGATTTGACTGAACCTGAGCCTGAGAATTTTGAGTGGGCATTTAATCAAGCGATGGGGCGTATTCCTCCTACAGCGGGGCTAGTGCAAAACCATAATGTCGGGTTTGATGGTGACAAACTCGTTCTTGAATTACAAAAAGTGGCTGGCGAGCCGTGGAGCCAAAAAGCAGGGGTTTTTACTGATACACCAGAAGGAACCACGCTAGGTGTGCCAAATATTCGTTTATCGGGTGACAAGCTGACGGCGACCGTTGCGGTGAGTGATGATTGGGGAGATAAAGCGCCAGACCTGACAGGAAAACCGTTCTCTTTTGTGGTGACGGATGGCGCGCTTTCACAACAGGTAACAGCGCAAATCACACCTTTTACTGGCGCTACCCAGCAGGATAATGCTGGCGGTGCGATACCTCTTTGGCAGATTTTGGCCTTTGCGTTACTAGGTGGTTTGATTTTAAACCTTATGCCTTGTGTTTTGCCGGTTCTCGCGATGAAGTTAGGCTCGGTCTTGATGGTACCGCAAGGGGAGCAGAAAACCATCCGTCGGCAATTTTTGCTTTCTTCTTCAGGGATCTTAGTCTCTTTCTGGCTATTAGCGTTATTAATGACCCTGTTGCGCGTTGGGCAACAAGCTGTTGGATGGGGGATCCAGTTCCAAAACCCATGGTTTATTGGGTTTATGGTATTAGTGACAGCATTATTTACGGCTAACCTATTTGGTTTGTTTGAGATCCATCTAGGAAGTAAAGCGAGCACTCGTTTAGCGACTGCGGGTGGTCAAGGTAACAGTGGGCATTTCTGGCAAGGTGTGTTTGCAACCTTATTGGCAACCCCTTGTTCTGCACCATTTTTGGGCACAGCAGTGGCGTTTGCACTAGCGGCTCCGATAGGAGAACTCTGGTTAGTCTTTACGGTACTGGGGATCGGAATGAGTTTACCGTGGCTATTAATCGCCGCTTTCCCTGCTATTTCTCGGCTGTTACCAAAACCTGGGGCTTGGATGAGTAAACTGAGAGTGGTTTTAGGTGTGATGATGCTATTGTCATGTCTATGGTTAATTAGCTTACTGATCCCTCATTTTGGTGAAATGGCTGCCTTAGCTATTGTGATCGTCTTTTTGCTTTTGCTGGTGGTTTTCATTGGCAAAAAATTCAGTTTACGCACTGCGGCAATTTCGTTTGTCCTGTTTGCATTATTAACAGGTGGTTTTGTTTGGGCAACGATGGAGCAAACGACAGGAAGTCGAACCCTTGTTCAGGATAATGTGGATTGGCAACCTCTGAGTGAGGAAGCGATTACACAGGCTCTGTCAGAAAATAAGCGTGTGTTTATTGATGTTACGGCAGATTGGTGTGTAACCTGTAAAGCAAATAAATATAATGTATTGCTAAGAGATGATGTTCAGCAACTCTTGAATGAACCAGATGTGGTCGCATTAAGAGGTGACTGGACTAAGCCATCACCAGAAATTACCGCATTTTTACAAAAACGTGGGCAGGTGGCTGTGCCATTTAATCAAATTTATGGCCCTAGGTTGGCTGAGGGTGAAATACTGTCAACGATACTTGATCGTGAAGTTTTATTATCAATTATGAATGAGGCCAAAGGAGCCGAAAAATGAAAAAAACAATTGTAGCTGTTCTGTTCTCGTCGCTAATGCTAGGTGCAACTGCTCATGCGGCTCCATTAACGTCTGACCAAGAAGCACAAGTGCGTAAGTTGGTACGTGATACCTTGGTTGAAAACCCTGAAATTTTAGAAGAAGCGATTGTTGCACTACAGGCTAAGCAAGGTGAAAAACAGCAAGCTCAAATGAAGGCAACGATTAAAGCCGAGCACGATAAGCTGTTTAATGATCCAGCAAGCCCACGACTGGGTGCCAAAGATGCAAAACTGGTGTTGGTTAACTTCACCGATTATAACTGCCCATTCTGTAAGCGTTTTGATCCACAGCTTGAAGAGATTGTGAAGAAATACCCTGATGTTGCTGTGGTGATAAAACCTCTGCCATTTAAAGGCAAAACATCGCTGGAGTCTTCTCAACTGGTTCTGACATTGTGGGAAAAAGATCCAAAAGCATTCCAAGCACTGCATCAAAAATTTATGCAAAAGCAAGGGATGTTAACTGAGGAAAACATCAAACAGGCGTTGAAAGCGACAGGTAATGAAAAATTAGTCGCTAACGATAAGAGCGAAGAAACTATTCGCACTAACATGATGTTAGCTGAAAAATTAGGGGTTAATGGTACACCTGCAACACTCATTGGTGAAGAAATGATCCCAGGGGCTGTAGATGCTCAACAATTAGAAATGATTGTTAAAGAGCAATTAGCAAAAGTGAAATAAGGTAAATATGGCTAGACTGAAAAAGTGGTCAAAAGAAATTATTGGGTTGGTGGTGATCTTGTTCGTCGTCTTTACCGTAATGGATTTTTGGCGTAAACCTGAAAGCCTAGCACCTATTTTGCTTGAGCCGCAATTACTTGCGACGGGTGAAACCGTATCATTAGCAGAGTTGAGTAAAGAACAACCTGTTTTAGTCTATTTTTGGGCGACATGGTGTGGGGTTTGCAAAATAACCTCTCCAACGGTAGCCGACTTAGCTAAGGCCGGTGTTCCCGTTGTTTCTGTGGCAATACGTTCTGGCAATAGTGAACGTCTGTTATCAGGGATGGAGAAAAAAGAGCTAAATTTCCCAGTAATCAATGATACACAAGGCTCGCTTGCGAATCAGGTTGGCATTAGTGCCACACCGACCTTTATGATCATCGATAACGGTAAAATGGTCAGTTTTACCAGTGGTTATACAAGCTATTGGGGAATAAAAACACGTATGTGGATGGCTTCTTTTTAGTTAATTTCTCGCTAGGCTATTTCAGGCCCTCTTGAAGATATGTTTCAAGGGGGCCTTTGTTTTACCCATCAGGGTTAAAATTCTAAATTACGAATAAAACGGTAATCAGCTGACTCAGGTTTCAGACGATATAAATTAGCTGGTCGGCCTGTTTCTTGCCGTTTTTCTCCTGTATCAATCAGTAAATCAGCCTGCTCTAAGCGACGGCGAAAAGATTTTTTTTGCAATGTTTTGCCGATTAATACTTCATGCACATGTTGCAGCTCTGTCAAAGTAAAGACTTCAGGTAAGGCAAAGCCGGGAACAATAGAATAAAGTGATTTTTGTTTTAATCGCTCTCGTGCTTGCTGATAAAGCATCGAGTGGTCAAAGGCTAATGACATGTTTTCAATGTCGCTGATAGCGACCCATTTTGCTGATCCGACACTATCAATGTAGTGCTGACATGCCTGATAGGCGATAAGGGCTGTATAACAAACGGTGACAGACCAACCTCGTTTATCACGAAAATGGTTACCGACAGTACAAAGCTGTTCAATGTAGGGGGGAATGACGCCCGTTTTTTCTTTTAGCTTTCTCAAGATAGCTTGCTCAAGAGTGCTATCTTGCTCTTCATCGATAAACCCGCCAGGTAGCCCCCACATCCCTTTATCTGGATGATTTGCACGCTCAACAAGGAGAACCTTTAACGTCTCTTCATGGTAAGTAAATAGCACCGCATCTACCGTCACTAGCGGCGAAAGATATGCATTCCTATCGTATTTAGATAAATATTCTTGTTCATTCATGAGATGACAACCCACTAAGCTATTTCATGGTTAATAGGGCGATGATACGTTAAAAAAATATTTGTGTCATTAAGACACTTAATGCTTGACACTTTGGTGTCTATAAGACAATAATTAATTATTGTCACAAGGACACTAATGAGGTTAACTATGTTTAATATTAATTATTTCAAAGCAGACTCTTCGACTTTCATTATTAAATCCGTCAACGGAAAAGTGATTAAGCAAGGGAAGGGATTAAGTTTTTGGTATAACTCAGCAACAACATCTATTGCAGCACTACCATTAAATGCGCTTGAAGCGCCGTTTATTTTTAATTTACAAACGGCGGACTTTCAAAGCTTGCGTATTCAAGGGCAAATCTCATTTCGAATTAGCCAACCGGAAAAAACAGCAGAGGTATTGAATTATAACCTGACTCAAGATGGCAGCTCGTATGCGTCTGAGGACCCATTAAAATTAAGCGATAGGGTTGTGCGTAGTGCACAGACTTTAATTCAGGCAAAAATCCAACGCACTGCGATGCGTGATGCATTGTTGATAAGTCAAACATTGATCACAGAGGTCGCCAATCAGTTATCGATACATTCGGCGCTACAAGCATTAGGCATCGATATTCTTGATGTTTCGATTGCAGCCATTACACCATCACCTGAAACATTGAAAGCTCTTGAAGCAGAAGCGAGAGAATCGATTCTAAAAGAGGCCGATGATGCGATTTATGCGAGACGTAAGTTTTCTGTCGAACAAGAGCGTATGCTTAAGGAAGCCGAGTTGGAAACCGATTTATCCGTTCAAAATAAGCAGCAACAAATTGAAGAAGCACGTTTAGAAAATGAACGTCATTTATTGCGTGAACAGGCTGAAATTGAGCAGGAAAAGTTAGCCGCTCAAGTCAATGCCGAAGCTAAACGTAATGAGCTTGTGGCATTAAGCGTTGAAAACCAACGAATTCAATCGGATGCGGATGCTTACGCTATTGAGGCGAAAATGCGTGCTTATCGAGAACTGCCTGTCGAGCATTTAAAAGCGATGGCATTGGCAAAAATGGCACCGGAGCAGTTAATGGCTATGGCGTTTGAATCATTAGCGCTAAATGCAGGGAAAATTGGTGAGTTGAATATATCCCCCGATCTCTTTAGCCAAATATTTAAAAAAGGAGCTAAAGCATGAAAAGAGGAGAGGATGTCCGTTTTGTTTTAATTATGCGTAAAACGCGGTTACAGGCACTGATTGAACGTTTTAATACTTGGCCGCAAGCCAAGTTTTATTTAGAGCATAATCATGTTGAGGTAAACGATTATCTTGAAGAGCACGATCACTATCAAAAACAATTAGTACAAGCAGAGGCGGTTCTGAAATCAATGGGGCGATTTCAATTGTTAGAACGTTCTTTACTGCCTAGCTACCAATTTACGGCTCGTGATATTGTGATTGTGATAGGACAAGACGGCTTAGTGGCAAATACATTGAAATATTTAAATGGTCAGCCTGTTATCGCAATTAATCCTGATCCTGCAAGATGGGATGGCAAATTATTACCTTTTGAAATAGGCCAACTGCGTGAAGTCGTTTTGAATACGTTAAAGGAAAAGATGCCAAGTAAAACGGTGACTTTTGCTCAGGCGACAACTAATGATGGGCAAACATTACTTGCGGTTAATGATCTATTTATTGGCCCTAAAACCCACACATCGGCACGCTATATTATGAGATGGAATGGGGAACAAGAATTTCAATCCTCCTCGGGGATCATTATTTCAACAGGCTTAGGGTCGACAGGGTGGTTTCAATCGATTTTAGCGGGTGCTCAAGCCGTTATGGGGGTAGCTCATCACCCGTTGTCACAAGGATTTTCTTGGCAAGAAAGGCGACTTCAATTTAGTGTTAGGGAGCCTTTTCCTAGTAAGACAACCGGAACTTCATTTGTTTTCGGTGCGATTGAGGAGAATTCACCGCTGCAACTTGAATCATTGATGCCGGAAAATGGCGTGATTTTTTCCGATGGCATTGAAGATGATTATTTAAATTTTAATGCAGGTTGCATCGCTTCTATTAGCGTTGCGGATGTACAAGGGCAATTGATTGGTTAAATGATAAAATTTAGGCGATGTAAAATAAAATCCCAGTCGTGTGCAATTAATGCAAAGACTGGGATTTTTGTTATTTATCTGAACTTGTTTTTGACCTGCGGCCTCGTGATATGGCTATCAGCATAAATATGATAACAACGCCCCACATTGGCCAATTACTCCAGCGTGCATAAGGTGTTAACCCCGTTGTTGGGGTAATAGATGCAGATAGTGTAGCAGCGGTAAATTGAGGCAACTTAGCTTGGACGGTACCATCTGCTCGAATAATTGCGGTGACGCCATTATTGGTAGCTCTAAGTAGTGGGCGACCAAGCTCCAGCGCTCTCATGCGCGCCATTTGGAAATGTTGCCATGGCCCAATCGACTTACCAAACCACGCATCGTTAGAAATGGTTAAGAGGTAATCGCTATTAGGTTGGAAATTATCGCGAACCTGTGTTCCAAGGATAATTTCATAGCAGATGGCGGCTGTTAGATGCATGTTGCCTACAGCAAGCTGAGCTTGTTGATAATCGCCCCGGCTAAATCCTGACATTGGCAAATTAAATAATGGTGCGATAGGGCGTAAAATATCCTCTAGCGGTACAAACTCACCAAAAGGCACTAAATGGTGCTTGTTATAGCGATTTTTTGATGGGTACAGATAGGGAGTTGTATCCCCTAATACAATGATGGTGTTATAAAACTGATAGTCACCGTCAATAGGACGGGCGTCAACAATACCCGTGATCAGTTTGGTCTGGGATTCAGCTAATATTTTGTCCAGTGATTTTAGCCATGCTTGGTTATCTAATTCGACTGACGGCACTGCGGATTCAGGCCAAACAATTAAGGAAGCTTTGCCAATATAAGGGCTAGAAAGCTTAATATAAGTATCTTTGATTTTTTGTAAGTAGCTTGTTTCCCACTTCATGGATTGGGGAATATTGCCTTGTACAAGCGCCACTTCCGTAGTTTTTGACTCCAGAGGGGTATACCACTGATAGCTCTTGATGATTAAAGGGGCGAAAAGTAGTACGGCAGCGGCGACTAACGGCGTAATACGGCGACGTACCAACGCAAGCACGAGTAACCCACTAATACTAAATAATATTAGAGTTATCAGTTCTACACCAAAGATGGGGGCAAGGCCTTTCATTGGGCCATCAATTTGGCTGTAACCGAATTGAAGCCATGGGAAGCCTGTAAGAACCCAACCTCGTAAAAACTCGGTGAGCTGCCAAATGGCTGGAGCGGCAAAGACTAATCGCCATATTGTTGATTGGGGAAAGAATTTGCTGAGTAGATAACCAAATAACCCAGTGTAGAGGGAAAGGTAAGCTGCAAGCAGGATCACCAATAGGACATTAACAACCTCTGGCATTCCACCAAAGTCAGCAATGCTGACATACACCCAATTAACACCCGAGCCAAATAGCCCAAAGCCCCATGCAAAAGCAATCGAAAAAGCTTGTTTAGAGGAGCGTTGTAGGGTCAGTAGTTGGAGAAATAGGATGGAAAGGAGAGCTGCAGGCCAGAGGTCAAATGGCGAAAAAGCCAGTGTACCACTGGCTCCGAAAATGAAAGCCAGTAGTAGTCTTAACCACTGACTTTGATAGTATGACGTTAAGCTCATTAACTCTTTTCTTCATCTAAGTTTGGTGCAGGCGCGCCATCTGGAATTTTTACGTGAAGTAAAATAATTCGGCGGCTATCCGACATGGCAACTTTAAATTGATAGCCATCTATAGTGATGGATTCACCTCGAGAGGGTAGATGACCAAAGGCTTGCATAACAAGGCCACCGACAGTATCCACTTCTTCGTCGCTAAAGTGAGTCTCAAACGCATCATTGAAGTCTTCAATTTGGGTTAAGGCTCTAACTGAGTAGGAGTGCTGACTTAGCTGACGAATATCGACATCATCTTCATCATCGTACTCATCTTCAATTTCGCCAACAATAAGCTCTAAAATATCTTCAATGGTAACAAGACCAGAGACACCGCCAAACTCATCAATGACAATAGCCATATGATAGCGTAGTGAACGGAACTCTTTTAATAACCGGTCGACCCGTTTGCTTTCAGGTACAACAACCGCTTGGCGCAACACTTTATCAATACTGAATGGCTCAGCGTCTGTACGCATAAATGGCAGCAAATCTTTTGCCATTAGTAGCCCTTCAATGTGATCTTTATCTTCGCTGATGACAGGGAAACGTGAGTGTGCGGATTCGATAATAACATCAAGGCACTCATCCAGAGTTTGATTACGTTTTAAGGTTACAATCTGGGAGCGCGGGATCATAATGTCACGTACCCGCTGATCGGCAATATCCATGACGCCTTCTAACATGTCACGGGTATCAGGATCGATAAGGTCGTTCTGCTCGGAATCACGGATCAGCTCGACCAAGTCACCACAGTTTTTAGGTTCAGCGTGGAAGAGTTGGTTTAATAGTGCAAAGAACCCTTTCTTAGGACCAGGGTTGTCACTACTCGAAGAGTTATCGTCGCTCATGGCGTTTTATTAATTATTCCTCAATTGATGATAATGGTTAATTTAGCTAAATAAGTCAATTGCTTAGGTTTTTAACTCTGCCAAATATATATTCAACGGCGTGAGATAACTATGGTATTTACTCCCAAAAAACGCGATTAGACTTATTCAGCTAATATTTAACATAAAAATAGACCGTGGGTCATTCTTTTTCTGCAAGATAAGGATCAGCATAGCCCAATTCAGCTAAAATTTCCGTTTCTAGGCTCTCCATTTCTTCTGCTTCATCGTCTTCGATATGATCATAACCAAGCAGATGCAGACAGCCATGTACAACCATGTGCGCCCAATGCTCCTCGGCACTTTTTTGCTGTTCGATGGCTTCCTGTTCAACCACTTGACGACAAATAATCAGATCGCCAAGTAGAGGTAATTCTACCTCTGGTGGCGCTTCAAAAGGAAAAGATAACACATTTGTTGGTTTATCTTTCCCCCGATAAGTCAGGTTTAAATGGTGACTTTCTTCTTCATCAACGATGCGGATTGTCACTTCACTTTGTGGTTGAAACTTAGGGAGTACGGCTTCTAACCAACGTTGAAACAGTGCTTCATCAGGTAGCCCTGTTGTTTCTTCGCAAGCGAGCTGTAAATCAAGAATGACTTCACTCATTTAATTATTTCCTGCTTTTCTAACGCTTTTTGCTGTTCTTTTTCTTCTCTAATTTGTTGACGGCGTTTGTTGTCTTGTTCTTCCCATTTTTCATAGGCAATAACAACTTTTGCGACAACAGGGTGACGAACAACGTCTTCGCTGTGGAAGAAATTAAAGCTAAGTTCATCAACATCAGAAAGCACTTCAATGGCATGACGTAAGCCTGATTTATTACCGCGAGGCAAGTCGACCTGAGTAATATCCCCCGTGATGACGGCTTTTGAATTAAAACCGATACGGGTCAGGAACATTTTCATCTGCTCAATGGTGGTGTTCTGGCTTTCATCTAAAATAATGAAAGCATCATTGAGGGTGCGACCACGCATATAAGCCAGTGGTGCTACCTCAATAACATTACGTTCAATCAGTTTTTCAACTTTTTCGAACCCTAGCATTTCAAATAATGCGTCATACAGTGGGCGCAAATAAGGATCTACTTTTTGACTGAGGTCACCGGGTAAAAAGCCAAGTTTTTCCCCCGCTTCAACAGCAGGGCGAGTCAGCAAAATACGCCGTACTTCTTGGCGCTCTAAAGCATCTACGGCGGCTGCAACGGCAAGGTATGTTTTACCTGTACCCGCAGGGCCAATGCCAAACGTAATATCGTGATCTAAAATATTCGCTATATATTGCGCTTGGTTTGGTGTGCGAGGCTTGATAACACCACGTTTGGTCTTGATATTAACGGCTTTACCATAATCTGGAATACTATCGGCAGCCTGCTCTAGTACGCGGCTTTCGGAGATAGCAAGGTGGATTTGCTCAGGGTCAATATCGGGGATCACACCGCGTATTGGAGCGGTATCAACATACAATTGGCGTAAGATTTTACTGGCCGCTTGGATATTGAGTGGTTTGCCTGATAGCTTGAAACGGTTATCACGACGATTAATTTCAATCGCAAGTCTACGCTCAAGTTGCTTGATATTATCATCAAATGGCCCGCAAAGGCTCATTAAGCGTTGGTTATCTGCGGGCTCTAGAAAGATTTCTTGTGTTGCGATTTGCAACGGTTTTTTATCGGTCACTGAGTATCCTATCGTTAGGGTTGGTAACTACCAACACCAAGCTCATCTTCTTTACGAGTACGTGCGATGACAGAAGCGGGTGATTCGTGAACGCGCAAGCCCATTTGGTCTTCTGTGCGGATCACTTTACCGCGTAGTGAATTGGCATAAACGTCAACGATCTCTACATCAACAAACTTGCCAATCATATCAGGTGAACCTTCAAAGTTCACAACACGGTTGCTCTCTGTACGACCTGAAAGCTCCATAACGTTTTTACGTGAAGGGCCTTCGACTAAAATACGTTGTACCGTACCTAACATAGCACGGCTGTAGCTCATTGCTTGTTGGTTTATGCGCTGTTGAAGGAGATAGAGACGCTGTTTCTTCTCATCTTCGCTCACGTCATCGGGTAGATCAGCGGCTGGTGTACCTGGGCGTGGTGAGTAGATAAAGCTAAAGCTCATATCGAAGTTCACATCAGCGATCAGTTTCATGGTTTTTTCAAAATCATCATTGGTTTCACCAGGGAAGCCAACAATAAAGTCAGAGCTAATGAGAATATCCGGACGTGCTTTACGTAATTTACGGATGATAGCCTTGTATTCAAGTGCGGTGTGTGCGCGTTTCATTAATGTCAAAATACGATCTGAACCGCTTTGCACTGGCAAATGTAGGAAGCTAACTAGCTCAGGCGTATCTTCATAGACTTCAATGATGTCATCAGTAAATTCAATTGGATGGCTAGTCGTGAAACGAATTCTGTCGATACCATCAATCGCGGCAACCAAACGAATTAATTCAGCAAAAGTACAGATTTCACCATCAAATGTTGCGCCACGATAAGCGTTAACGTTTTGACCCAATAGGTTTACTTCACGTACACCCTGCGCCGCTAATTGAGCAATTTCAAACAGGATATCATCACAAGGACGGCTAACTTCTTCACCGCGTGTATAAGGAACAACGCAGAATGTGCAATATTTATTGCAGCCTTCCATGATGGAGACAAAAGCGGTAGGGCCTTCCGCGCGTGGTTCTGGCAGACGGTCAAATTTCTCAATTTCAGGGAAACTGATATCGATAACAGGGCTACGGCTTCCTTTAACCTGATTAATCATTTCAGGGAGACGGTGTAGCGTTTGTGGACCGAAAACAATATCGACGCTTGGTGCGCGCTGGCGGATAAAATCACCTTCTTGAGACGCAACACAGCCGCCGACACCAATAATGATATCAGGGTTGCTATCTTTGAACGATTTCCAGCGACCAAGCTGATGGAAAACTTTTTCCTGTGCTTTTTCACGGATTGAACACGTGTTCAGCAGCAGTAAATCCGCTTCTTCTGGAATCTCAGTGATCTGATAACCATGGGTGCTTTCTAATAATGAAGCCATTTTTGATGAGTCATACTCATTCATTTGGCAGCCCCATGTTTTAATATATAACTTTTTATTCGTCGACATGTCTATATCCGGTGTTTTCGAAGTGGCTTAGTATAATGGACTCCGAAACGCGTTGTATACCCGTTATACTTTGAGCATAGAGCCTTTATGCGTAGTTGCTCGAAATATAATGGATATAAATCCAAAGTCCTGTCCCGTTTTGGGAAGGCGCACGCATTTTTGATCATAAACATCACTCTATGATATGAAAAATGCCAAAATAGCCTGAGTTAGTACCCAAAGGCTATGTAATACGCGGTCTCAAAGACAGGTTATCGCCTATTTTTTCAAGATTAACCTGTATTGTATTCATTTGCAGCATCAGTGACCAGAGTCTCTGAAAGAGATATTCCCTGTCAGCGTAACAATTTTTCGGTACACTACGTAAATCAAATAGTTAATAGTAGCTAATGTAATGAATAAATTAACAGAATATTATGATGTTGTCGTCGTTGGTGCGGGTATGACTGGTGCCGCCGCGGCTCTTGGGTTTGCTCAAGAAGGGATGCGAGTTGCATTACTGGAAAAAGCAGAGCCAACCGCTTTTGACGCCAATAGTGCTCCTGATGTCCGTATTTCTGCCATTAGCCGTTCCTCTGTCGATTTACTTAAACAGTTAGGTGCTTGGCAACATGTTGAAGCAATGCGCAGTGCGCCTTATCGACAACTTGAAACATGGGAAGAAGAAGGGAGCAACGTTGTTTTTGACGCCCATGACTTAGGGTTGCCTGAACTTGGTTTTATGGTAGAAAACCGAATATTGCAGCTGGCTCTGTGGCAGGAGTGCGAAAAATACGCCAATCTTGAACGTATTTGCCCCGCTCAATTACTGTATCTTTATCAACCTAAAGGCCAAAAAGAGTGGGTAGTCTCTCTGGATGATGGGCGTGAGCTACAAGCGAAATTAGTCATCGGTGCGGATGGCGCAAACTCCCAAGTACGTAAATTAGCAGGAATTGGCAGCCGTGGTTGGCAATATCGCCAGTCTTGCATGTTGGTCACCGTCCAAACAGCTGGGCCGCAGCAAGATAAGACATGGCAGCAATTTTTCCCGTCAGGCCCTCGGGCATTTTTACCGCTTTATGATCATTGGGCCTCGCTGGTGTGGTATGACAGCCCAGCCAAAATCCGCCGATTACAATCAATGTCGATGGAGCAACTGACTGGGGCGATTACGGAAGCTTTTCCTGAGCGTTTAGGGAAAGTCACCGCATATGCTTCCGGCGCATTTCCGTTGACACGCCACCATGCGAATCGTTATGTGATTGAGGGGCTTGCGTTGGTTGGCGACGCCGCACATACCATAAACCCACTGGCAGGACAGGGGGTTAACCTAGGCTATCGAGATGTTGATGTTTTGCTGAAAGTGGTTACACAGGCAAAAGAGTACCTTGAACCTTGGTCTTCCGTAGAGGTATTAAAACGCTATCAACGTCGACGCTTGCCAGATAACTTAGTCATGCAAGCGGGGATGGATGCATTTTATATGGCATTTAGTGAAACGCTACCCGGCTTGAAAATGTTAAGAAACCTTGGTCTTATGGCTGCTCAACGTGCCGGTGAAGCGAAGAAAATCGCATTAAAATACGCATTAGGATTATAAATTTCATCCTAAATAACCTAAGTTGCGGATAGAAATTGCATTAATGCCCAAGTTGCGATTAGAAAGTTTGACGAGAACCTCAATAATCGCAAGAACTTGGGCAATGATTAATGTTGAAAAAATACACACCGACTCAAAGTCGTATGGATGATTACAGCGCAGATGATATGCGCTGTAATGACTTGAGCGGTAACCAACTTATTTGCAGTTAACAAATACGCTGTTTATTTTTTGCTAATATCCACCGGTTTTGGTTGGTCAGCTACAACATCAAAATTTTCTTCAGTAATAATTGAATCAATGCTTTCGCCTTTTGCGGCAAACGCATTGGCTAATTTTTCAGTATCTAACTCTTTTTCCCAACGAGCAACGACGATACAAGCACAAGCATTACCCACTAAGTTAGTTAGTGCACGACACTCAGACATGAAACGGTCGATACCTAGAATCAAAGCCATGCCTGCAACAGGAATGCTTGGCACCACCATTAGAGTCGCTGCCAAGGTAATAAAGCCAGCGCCTGTCACACCTGCTGCACCTTTAGAACTGATCATTGCAACCAGTAACAGTGAGATTTGTTCCCAAATAGTCAGATCAATATTTGTCGCTTGAGCAATAAATAGTGCGGCCATGGTCATGTAGATGTTGGTTCCATCAAGGTTAAATGAGTAACCTGTTGGGATAACCAAGCCAACTACGGATTTTTCACATCCAGCATGTTCCATTTTTCTCATTAAGCTAGGCAATGCGGCTTCAGATGATGAGGTACCTAATACTAGCCATAGTTCATCTTTAATGTATTTGATCAGTTGAATGATCGAAAAGCCATTATATTTAGCGACAGCACCAAGCACTATCAGAACGAACAGTAATGATGTGATATAGAAGGTCATAATCAGCATCATTAAGTTGCCGATTGAAGAAATACCGTACTTACCTATAGTAAATGCCATGGCTCCGAATGCACCAATAGGAGCAAGTTTCATCAGCATGGCAACCATCTTAAAGACAGGCTCTGAGAAGTTTTGCAGTAATTTAACGATAGGCTCGCCATGCTTACCCGTTGCAGCAAGAGCCAAACCAAAAATGACGGCAATAAACAGTACTTGCAGAATATTACCGTTAACGAGCGGGCTAATAACGGTATCAGGAATGATATTCATTAAAAAGCCAACAATAGAGGATTCATGGGCTTTTTCTACATATCCTGCCACTTTACTGCTATCGAGTGTTGCTGGGTCAATGTTAAGCCCCGCACCGGGACGAATGATATTCGCGACAATTAGGCCGATAATCAGTGCGATAGTCGAGAAAGTGATGAAATAAAGCATCGCTTTCCCTGCAACGCTACCAACCGCCTTCATATTGCTCATACCGGCTATACCAGTAACAACGGTTAAGAAAATAACAGGTGCGATGATCATCTTAACAATTTTAATGAAAGCATCACCGAGTGGTTTTAAGGATTCTCCAATATCAGGGAAAAAGTGACCAAGTGCGATACCAAATAAAATGGCAACAATAACTTGGACATAAAGGATCTTATAGAGTGGTTGTTTTATAATGTTTTGCATAAATCTTCTCTGTAAAATATTGCATCACTGCAAATTATAATTATTAGGATTTGAGAACGTTTTTATTTTGGGAATGATAGGTTGGATGAAATTTGAGTCATGGCAGAAGGCAGAGTGCTCCTGACGCCATTAACCGAGTCTAACCAAAATTCACGCGGAGATTATCACTATTATTAGTTACGATAAAATGATTAAAGTCACATATTCGATAATGAAGTTATCTAAAGGTAAATAAAATTAACTAAGTGTTACTTTTCGAAGCTAAATGATAAGTGTAGATAACTATTCGAAAGTCAAAAATAGAGAAGTAAGATGAGATGATACAAAGAGGTCAAACAGGGAGTAGCAAGCATCCAGAGCAGGCGTAGCCTAATCTTGAGATACTTTTCTGTACTGATAAGCGGAAAAGAGAAAAGATATCCATTTAGGCCATTCGGCTCGTTATTCTTTGTAGTTATTAGTTATAACAAAAAGTTCAATTCACTGAATAAAGCCATCGTCTATAAGGTCATCATAAACATAGCTTATCCAGTGAATTGAATACGTGATTATAGCAGCTCAACAATACCTTTTTGACCGTCGACTTTAACACGCTGACCATTTTTAAGCGTATTCATCACACGACGGATACCCATAACCGCCGGTAATCCTAATTCGCGAGCGGTTACTGCGCCGTGAGAAAGCGGGCCACCACTTTCGGTGATAACGCCACTTGCTCGATAAAAAAGTGCTGTCCATGCAGGATTGGTGGTACGAGCAACCAAAATCGCGCCTTGAGGGAATTGGGCAAAATCTTCAGGCCCATGAACTAAAAAGACTTCACCTTCAACGGTGCCTGCGCTGCCAGCTAACCCTTTTAGGGATGACCCATCGTCTTCGGTTTCTTCTGATATTTCGCCATAAACCCATTGCGGTGTTGTACTTCTAGCCTGTTCATAGCCTGCTTTGTTGCTGCTTATATGTTGGCGTAATTCGCTAAATGCTTGAGTAGTTTCAGCGTTAATAGCGTCTGCTAACTGCTGTTCTTTCGCAAAATAGATATCCGAGGCTTGATCAATGACACCGCGGATCACCAAGCGCTCACCTAGGGCATGTAAGCCCCGGCGCATAGGTAAAGCCAGGCGAGTGGTTTGGTAATGCTCTAAATCATCTAATGCAGTGTATACCCGCGCCAACCTAATTAACTCTTGCATAAAATAACGCAACTCTTCTGGCGTTTGCGAGATGATCTCAAATTCGGTTTTTGACTGAGCAATTTTTTTACTTAACGCATCGCTGGTTTGTCCATCATTTTCTAAATCCGCCATTGCGCTTATTTGTGTAAGAACAATATGAGGGGCATCTAGCCATGTAGGGTGGTAGGCATCAAAGTCCATTTCACGATGACCATGGTTAGTTAAAAATGCGGTAAATTCAGTGAAAAAGTCGGGATGCGCTTGCTTCAATGTATCCATAATTGAACCTGCATCGATAGCTTTTAATAGCGCAAATAATTTCGCATCATGGCGAACAAGGCGTGATAAGCTCCATAATTCGTTATTCACTTGCCCTGTTTTGGTCTCTGACATTGCAATTAGACTATCAAGTGTCTTATGAGCTAACTGTTCATCCCCTTGATAAAGCATTTTCAGTAAGGCGATTAAGGCTGCGTATAATGAGCGTTGAGTAAGTGAAATCGCAATGTTCGGTAAAAAGTAATCAGAGCCTAATTTATTGATCCTTTGTATGTAATCCCACAGTTCACTCAATTTTTTCTCTTGGAGAGGCTCTTGGTTAAGGGCGCCAATTCCAATCAAATATCGGTCGAGGTCTCGCATCCAAGTAATAGGTAGCTCTTGTACCCATGCAAATTTACGGGCAATTTCAGGCAATGAAGATAAGAGAGTGGGTAAATCATTCATCATTGATGTAGGAAGACGGTTATGGTAAAGCGCAACGGCGTTTTGGTTACCATAAATATAATAATCTTTCATCGTGAACCATTTACCATTAAAGGAAGGTAGCCCCATTAAATTTAAACTGTAGTTCAAAGAGGCATGGAAACCCGCCTCACACATATCCCATGTCAAAGGTGTGATTGGATTAGGGAAACGTTCTGCCGACTCGTCGCGTGTCCAAATTGGGGCAATTTGAGTCACATTACGTGATTGTAATAACCATAATTGTTGGTCATGAAATGCCCACTCAATATCTTGAGGGAACTGAAAATATTGCTCTGCACGAATGGCGAGCTCGGCGACTGCTTGGCACTGTTCAGAAGTTAGTGTTGTTTGATTTTTGGCTGGGCTCACTAAAGGGAGTATGTCCGTTCCCTTATCGGTCATAACAATTGCACGCTGCTTCTCGGCGATTTCTTGGTGAACGACTTGCAAGGAATCGCGATCAACTTGGTATTCATCAATAGGCTCTTCACCACCAACAACGGTTTCTCCTAATCCAAAGGCAGCGTTAATCAGTACAGATGATAAATTACCCCGTACAGGATCAATTGAGAAGGCAACCCCGGCGGCTTCATTTTCACGTACGTCTACCATACGCTGTAATACAACCGCCATCGCGGCATGTTGATGGGGTAACTGTAAATGTTGTCGATAAAGCATGACATGGGTATGCCAAAGGGAAGCATAGCATTGGCGGATCGCATCATGAAGCGACGGGAGATCGCGTACGCCTAAAATAGTATCGTGTTGGCCTGCAAATGCGGCTCCTGGCATATCCTCTAGTGTCCCTGAAGAGCGCACAGCCAGAGGAACATGAGTTAATTGACTATCATGTAAGCGGGTTGATAACAGGGTGGTCAGGCTATCAGGCAATGGCGCCGAGAGTATGAGTTGTCGGATAGATTCGCTGGCATTTTGTTCATTGTCAGGGTGTTGAGCAAGGAGTGAACTAATTTGTCCAAATAAAGGGGAAATGAATTGCTTGTAGGCTTCGCAAGAGAGGATTAAGCCGTCAGGAACAGGGAGGGCTTGGATTGTTTTTGCCAAACTAGCCCCTTTACCACCACTGATAGCAATATCTGCCGCTTGAGTATCATTTAGACTATAGATGAGTTCCATTTTCCACCTTCTTTTTCTTAAATAGGAAATGCAGTACAAGTAATGCCAACAAAGCACCAACAATGACGTCGATACCGTAGTGGTAGTGAAGATAAACCGTTGCAACAATGAGACCTGCTGCTAAAGGGGTTAGGCACCATGCGATTTTTCGGTAGCCTGTTTTGAATAAAAAACCAACGATATACAGGGTGATCCCTGTGTGTAAGCTTGGGAAAACATCCATTCCAGTGATCCCTTTTTCCACCATACCCGTCAGAAAAAGGGTCATTGCACCATTGTGGACAGGGTAAGTAAATAATGTTGGGAAAGCACCGTATGGCCCGACAGCAGGCAAAATGAAATAGCCAATAAATCCAAAAAAATACATCAACATTAAGCCCAAAAAGTAATGCTCAGAGGTGTTTTTTTTGCGTTGTAAAAAGAAAAATAGAGCACTACCAATAACTAAAAAGTAAAAGCTGAAATAACAAAAAGCAATTAACTCACTGAACCATGGGGCTTGAAGAGCGATCATATGCTCTGGAAGGCTTTTATTAAGCCAAAGATAACAGTCTATGGTGTATAAGAGATGATCCGCGCTCCATGAATAAAAATGAATTCGAATGGCTTTAAACAGTGGGAAGATGGACCAGCAAGCGATAAGTTGTAATAAACCTACCCAATAGAAACGCGGGGATTGCCATTTGGGAAGTTTGCTACAGGCGACTAATAGGATCCAAAAGATGCCGCCAGTGAGTACCGATGGCCAAAGAGTCTCTGTCAGATCTGAGCCAAAAACCCCAATGCACCCTAAAAGCCAGATAATAAATAATTGAATGGCAAATAGCCGATTAAATAAATGTAGATAGTGTGTTTTTAGCATGGAGCAGAGCCTTTGTATTGAATAATTTTATAACCAATAAAGGCACTGATAAAACTCGGAATAAGTACCGTAGGCCAGATGAAGGTAAAACAAGCAAGTAAGGGTAACCAAACTAAACTGGCTAATCCTCCTCCTAATATTTTAAAAAAAGTGATGGTGTTACGTGCATCGGCATAAGTCGCTGCAAACCGAGAGGCCAGTAAAATAGGAATAAAGATAAACATTAAAAAGAAGCCAAGCCAACGCCAAGTTGTACTGTGAGTTGAGGGGCGAGCGTCGGGAAGTAATTGGGGTGTTGGGTTGTGTTGGTAACGTAAAAATGCCTCTGCATAGGAATCGCCTTGCATGAAAGCGTGGCTAGCATACTGTTCAGCGTGTTTAAAGGTTTCTTCATCAGGGCAATTAACGGAAACATCATCCAGAGATTGTGAGATTTGAGTATGGATGCGTTTTTCCCATTCGCGATCGGACTCTTCATTTTCTTGGGCAGTAATCTGGATTGGTTTGCCAACATAGATTTCGGCATGACTCGCAAAGCGGTCGGGCATGGCATAAAACAGCCCTAATGGCACGATATTAAATTCAATCTGTTGAGAGAGTAAAGTGCGAATGATCCGTGCTGCACCACGTTGATAAGGCAATGGTCGGTGGCCCCATTCACTACTTCCCTCTGGGAAGAGAAACAGTGAGCCTCCTGCTTTGAGATGCTCAACACCCGCATCAACCGGGTTTTCGAAGCTGCTTGCACTGATCCCTAAACGTTCTTTATCTTTTTTGCGTACGACGGGAATACCCGTGAAATAAAGGCGCATGATAAAGCTATTGAGCAGTTGGATGGATGCGAGTGCTTGCCCCAGTGGAGAGACTTTTAAGGTTAAATAGCCATCAAAGGCACTGTTGCGATGACTACACAAAAAGAGAGTTGGTTTATTAGTTTGCTGTAGTGGCACATGACCGACAAGGGAACAATTTGGGTAGTATATGCGACGAATAGTTGATGAAACTATGCGGTAATAAAGGGGCAATGGCTTCCCTGCAAGAACTAAAGGTACTTCTTTATTTTGACCCATGAGACTTTTTTACCTTTGTGTATACCTGAAAAACACACATAAAATTCGAATAATCAATCTTGCCAGTGTCACATTAAATTGCGACATCATAAGTGTTTAGCTGTTTATCATTATGTATGTTTATCTACGGATAAAGTTATATATGAGCTCACTTAATACATATTTGAGATAAGTCCGAACGGAAAGCCATCTTAATCAGCACGCTTTTTGATTTAATGTCGCAATATCAAAAGCGAGCGTGCGTAAATTAGGAATATGTCCAACTAATCCTCGGTGAGTGCGAGCTTGATTAATAAACACATAATTTTCACCTAATGGCGGTGTTTCTGTTTCACATAAAATGGGGTGCTCCCATCCTTTAAGTAAACCATCGATCGGAAGGTGGTCATCGCCTTTGGTGAGCGCCTGTTCAACTAAATTAGGGTAGTGCTTTTGTATCGCTTTTGCGTTCAAAAATAGTTGCCCTTGGTCATAGACGGCGCATTTGACTGTTTGATGGTTATCACTCAAAAACCAGGTTTGAGAAACTGACTGTTCGGCGGCATGGCGTACAGACACACATTGACTAAAGGCTTTTGCACTCATTAGGTTATTTGCTAGCTCTTCACGTAGGTGTTCCGTGGAGGCAGAGATATTGGCTGTGGGTGAGCGATAAGGGCCGAGAGAGAAGCTTTTCCAGCATTCTTCATCATAAATATCAAATTCTTCGACTAGATTACCTTTTTTATCTATGACTTGAGGAGAGCTAGGGAGCAGCTGGTAGGCACTAGGGCAACTGGCAATATCATCAGCAGAAAACCCATGAAAGAGTTTCCCTGCTGGGTAATACCCCGATTGAATCAAGGCTAAAGATTGAAATGTTCCAACCCAAGGAGGACCAAAAGCATACCATTTAGCAATACTGTCGCGATTTTTTTGTGTTGCCGATTGTTGTAGATAGTAGCGGATCGCACAGTTTGATGATGAATGAGCAATCAGTAATATTTTTTGCTGCTCCCCATAACGTTGTTTTACTTGATGGATTTTGGCGTCAAGTTGAGCGGCTAAATGGCGGTGATCTGCACGCCAATCATATGCAAGGAAAAATAGGTCAATACCATCGCGATAGCCTAATGCTTTTTCTAAGAGCTGCTTTAACGGTGCGGTGATTAAATTCTCGATTAAACCAGGAATAACTGAGAAGCTGTGTAGTTGTTGGACACCAATATGAGCAGCGGAGTCCGTATATTGATAATGATTCTGTCGAATTAAGCTACGATAGTCTCCCCAAATTAAGGTTTTTTTTTGCCTATCGTATAACTGACTTCCTAAAATACCTGGTAGGTAAATAATGGGCAAATTCAGTGTATGGTTAATTAATCCAGCATGACGCAGTTGTTTTGCAATGGCTGCTATCTTAATCGCGTAATAAGCCCGATTTAACGGCATAATTCACATCTCTTATTGAAAACATGAAAATGAGAAAAGTGCTAATTAGAATGAGAGTAAAATAAAAGTTAATTGCACTTTTCCAGATTGTAATATTCGTTTTTCTCTTCTACTTGTTCGTTTACCTATGCGCGAAACTGGATTGGTATCACTAAGAAGTTGTAGAGCTGCTCGGGCATACCGTTCGAGCAATTTGAAATATCTTTTATAATATACTTTTTTCAGGTGTGATAGATATTTTGTGTCATTTCAGTAAACACATTAAAAAGGAATGATGCATGGCACAATCTTTCATTTTCGGTAAAATCCTAAAAGTATTTTAAGAGGATAGTATTTTGACTTCATTGATTAAATAACGCAATGACGCCACATTATCTGCGGAACCTGTCGAACAACAAGCCTAGTGAAGCTCATATGGGGAATGTTGGAGTAAAGACCTCATGTGACATAAGGCTGCTTTCGAATCTCAACAAGTGAGAAAGCACCAAACTAAGATATTGAATAAAATTGACTACGAGCACACTTCTTTTATTTTCAGCACAAGCCATTCAAATAGTTACTGAAAAATTGAGAATACTGATCGGCTCTTTTTTATCTTTAATGTATTACTGTGAAATATTGTCAAATGTAATACCGTAAATGTTAATCTTCTTTGTTATTAAAAAATAGGAGTGTGAAGGATAGTGTTAAGCTCATTGTTTTTTTACTCGTAAAAAAGAGCTATGATAATTACTTGGAAGTAAAAAACTAATAATATGCAGAGGGATTATGAAAAAGAAAATATTAGTTTCGATATTAAGCCTTTTATTAATATCAGTTACGGGGTGTAATGATTCTAATGAAAGCTCAAATACCACTCCATCTCAGAAAAATAAAGCAGAACAATCTGAGTCAAAACAGAAAAACACTAACTTCAATGAAGCTAAATTGGCCCAAAAGATTGAAAAAGGTAATTTATGGACATATGCCATTGAGGAGGAATTTGGCAATATAATAAGGAAAAAAACATCAGTGATATCAGGTGGTTTAAATCCTAATATTTTAAATAATACAAAAAGTGTATTAGATTCATTCAGTTCTGATAAAAATATGACACTTAACCTTCCGGCTTTTAAAGCAATTGATAACAAAACGGATCTAAAAAATAGGGCAGAAATAAGTGGAAGCTTACTGTCATTGGACATTACTTTTTCAATGCATTTCAATAATTCAGAACTAAATAATATCAAAGAAGCATTTGATTATATGGCGACGCTTTCCCCAGAGATCCCTGAATTAGACGCTGCAGGTATTGCTTATGGTAAAAGTTATGTTGATTTATATGAAAAAATGATAAAATTAGGTGATTATGCCATTATCAAAAAAACATATCGTTTAGATGATTATGCGCAAATGCAAGTGTTATACGACGATGCTAAAAAAGCCTACATCAAACTTATTGATGAAAAAGAAAAATTAGAAAATGCATATGAAAATTATTATCAAGATATGCATGTTGAAGAGCTTAAATTAGTGAAGGAAAAAGGCTTAATTATTCGTTTTCAAATTATGAACTCATTGGATCTACTGTCTAATACTATTGAGTCAATGGAGCCAGAGAAAATTGATTTGAAAGTACTTTCTGATGAAATTGCTAAAATTGAAGCTGAGTCAGTCGAGTTAGAAAAATTATTCGGCAATGAAGTGTTACTCAATAAAGAAAACATAAAAAGCTCAGATTATGCAGTTAAAGAATATTTAAGAAAATATCAACAAATTGTTATCGAATTAAAAGTGTTAGAGAAAAAAGCTAAGGAAGGCAAGAATGTGTCGAATGATATTGATACGATTTTTATAAACTATGAATCCTTGATAAAGGATTATAATTCATTAATAACAAAATAATAAATTTTTAATAGAAATGTTAATTGGGCTAACTCAGTTTTGAGCTAGCCCAACGAACTAAGTATTAATATCATCAGTGTTAATTCTTAACGGAAAATTATTAAGATAAATCAAAGATCGTGAGATATCACGGGAGAAACAATTTTGTAATGAGTCAATGATTTCTCATTAAAACGTGTCAATAATGCTACCTTGTTATTACCTGATAGGTATGCGGATAAAATATAGATATTTTTGTTTTCTGCGAAAAATGCTGACATACCAAAGGGAATGGCTACAGGGTTTTGCTGTTAGATGATTTCTCTCTGGTGTTTGATATACAGCAAAAGGCGTTAGAGTAAGTCAAAACTATTGTACCTGATAGTCTGGTGAATCAATGGCTCCCTAGTTAGCTTAGCTAGCCAATAAGCGCTGAGGGCTATCAAACAAAATTAAGCATCTTTTTGCTCTAAGAATAAGCGACTCAGCCGCGACTATCCGCGTGCGCCAAAGCAGTGGCAACAGAAGCCACAAGAAACGCTTTATACGCCCCATCCTATATAAAGTGAAAGAAGACGTCGGCGATGTGAAGAAGGCTGCTTAAATTGCTCTCGTTTCAAATTTAAAAGATAAGCAGCTCTACCTCTATGAAAGTGGAATGGTAATTTATGGCTTTCTGTGGTGATTAAACGGCAAATTCTCGGGGTAAGCGATCTCCTTATTGCTCGTGTCGATGGGCTAATGGGCTTTCTTGAAGCATCAAATAGCCTCTATCCTCAAGCAAAGCACTATGCCGCTTAAAACACTACGATGTGTTTATGGTAGGTTTGAAACCTGTTTATTGAGCTAGATGAACAGGAGAATAAATCAGGCAATAAGATTTGGTTACAGGGATGACACTGTAATGGATACACTGTCTGATTATTTTTGTTTCTCTGAAAATATCTCAAGGTCATCTATACGATAGGTGCTGTTCATTGTTTTGCCGCTGACGAACACTAAGTGGGTATACGGAACGAAAATAGTATCTGAAATGGCTGTACATTGGTCTACTTAAGGCTCAGAAAAATAGATGATGCAAACCTGTAACTGAGCTTGAGTGATAAATGAAGTTGTCTCTTTTGAGAAAGTATAAGGGATAGCCCAAAGGTATATTAGGTGAAAATTTTACTTTGAAGTGGAGTAGGGGGGAGATGGCTGGGGTACCAGGATTCGAACCTGGGAATGCCAGGATCAAAACCTGGTGCCTTACCGCTTGGCGATACCCCAATATATCAGATTTTTTATCCCTAGTTAGGGATGGTGCGGGAGGCGAGACTTGAACTCGCACACCTTGCGGCGCCAGAACCTAAATCTGGTGCGTCTACCAATTTCGCCACTCCCGCAAAACATGGTGGCTATGACGGGATTCGAACCTGTGACCCCAACATTATGAGTGTTGTGCTCTAACCAGCTGAGCTACATAGCCATGTCATACAGTAAAACTGCTTTTTTAACTTCACTGCATGGGATTCAAGACAACCTACGAAGAGGAGAATATGGCTGGGGTACCAGGATTCGAACCTGGGAATGCCAGGATCAAAACCTGGTGCCTTACCGCTTGGCGATACCCCATCCGAGGATGTCTTCTAAATTCGTTAATTTAAGATGGCTGGGGTACCAGGATTCGAACCTGGGAATGCCAGGATCAAAACCTGGTGCCTTACCGCTTGGCGATACCCCAATCTTAAATTCAATAACCGAGAAGGAAATGGTGCGGGAGGCGAGACTTGAACTCGCACACCTCGCGGCGCCAGAACCTAAATCTGGTGCGTCTACCAATTTCGCCACTCCCGCAAACATGGTGGCTATGACGGGATTCGAACCTGTGACCCCAACATTATGAGTGTTGTGCTCTAACCAGCTGAGCTACATAGCCATCTTTTTTGCATTACCTTCATCGGCGTTGCGGGGCGCATTATGCTAATTACAGCTAAGACAGTCAACTGCTTTTTTCACTATTTTTGTGAAAATGCGTCCGTTTGTTTGATGAATAATCATTTTGTCGATAAAGACAGCAAAAAACAAGTCATTCATCGAAAAAACTGTGACATGTCACGTGAGAGTAATTGTATCCATCTTAATATGTTGGGATGCCAAACTAACAGTGAAATGGTGATCCAAAAGATCTATCAACGCACGATTTGCCTGTTTTTGGCGTTAAGGAAAAAGAATCTAATCCAGAGCAAAAACCAGAAATGGAGCAACAGTTTCTGGTTTTTGCTGGTGGGATTGTGAGATCAGTTATCAAGGAGTTTTTGGAGCAATTCCCCATTGAGCATAGCGCGTTTTGTTAAGGCGAAGGCGCCGATTGCCGAGGTATGCACTAATTGTGAGGTAACTACCGGTAAGTTTTCACGGAACTCTTTGAGTGTTTGGGTATCGATACAACTTTGGATAGCTGGCAGTAGGACTTGCTCGGCTTCCGTAATATCACCTGCAATAACCACCTTTTCAGGGTTAAACAGGTTGATTGCGATAGCAATGGCTTTACCGATTTGGCGGCCGACATGCTGTATCACCTCTGTCGCCAGAGGGTCATTTTTATTTGCAGCTTGGCAGATATGCTGTATAGAGCAACGTTCTAGTGTGAGTGAGCTAGTAAAACCTTGTTCTAGGCGCTGTTGAACACGGTTTTCAATAGCTTGATTTGAGGCGATAGTTTCGAGGCAACCAAAATTACCGCAATGGCACAAATCACCTAGAGGGTCCACTTGGATATGACCGATTTCACCGAGGTTACCACGGTGATTTAGTAAGATTTCATTATCAATGACCAGTCCGGCACCTGCACCGCGGTGGATCCGAACAAGTAGTGAATCTTTGCAATCTTTTGTGGCTCCAAAGTAGCTTTCTGCTAAGGCAAGGCTACGGATGTCGTGCCCAACATAGCAGGTAATTTTGAAATGAGACTGCAAATTATCAATAAGGTGCCAGTTATCCACTTTAATGTGTGGCATATAGTGAACAATGCCGCTGTGTGGGCTAACGAGGCCGGGTAAAATGACTGAGATGGCTATAAGCTCTTTAAGACGGCGTTGATTGAGCGCAATAAAGTCTTCTATCGCTTCAATCAGTTTTTGCTCTACCGCTTGCTGAGAAGGCGCTGAGATTGGATAGTGGGCATCGACAAGTAGCTTGCCGCTTAAATCATAAAGGGCGATAGTGGCATCATAACGACCTAAGCGCACACCTATCGTATGAAAGTTTTTATGCTCTGATACGATAGATATGGCACGTCGCCCCCCTGTAGAGGCTTGCTGGTCGACTTCTTTAATGAGGCCGCGCTCAAGTAGCTGACGAGTAATTTTAGTGACACTTGCGGGGGCAAGTTGGCTCTGCTCTGCAATTTGGATGCGAGATATAGGACCATGTTGGTCAATGAGGCTATATACCACGGCACCGTTGAGTTGTTTTACCAGATCAATATTACCAATTTGCTTTAGCGAGTGACTATGGTTCATCAGCTATATACTCATTTTTTGTAGACTTCCTCTCCGTTGACATAGGTTGAAAGGATTTGGAAGTCGTGGTTAAACGCAGTTAAGTTCGCAACTTTACCCGGCGCGATAGACCCTAAGTGGGATTCGACGCCAATCGCTCTAGCGGGGTAAAGTGTTGCCATTCTTAATGTTTCATCTAATGCGATACCGACATGTTCTACCGTATTTTTAACTGCTTCAATCATGGTTAGTGACGATCCACTGAGGGTTCCGTTCTCATCAACACATAATCCATTCCGGTAGTATATGGTTTTGCCTGCAAAGATAAAATGATCCATTTCACCAGTTTGAGGATCAATACCAGCAGGCGCGGTAGCGTCCGTAACTAAAACTAATTTATCACCTTTCAACCGTTTACTGTTACGAATATTTGCCCATTGTACATGAAGACCATCTGCGATAATGCCAGCGTACACTTCTGGAGTATCATAAATTGCCCCTACTAAACCAGGTCCGCGACCTGAAATATATGGCATGGCATTAAAGAGATGGGTTGAGAAACGGATACCCGCTTTAAAGCCGAGGCGCGCTTCTTCGTAAGTTGAATTTGAATGGCCCGCAGAAACGATAATGCCAGCATTGGTCAATTGGCGAATATAAGACTCACCCACGATTTCCGGTGCTAAGGTGACCTTGGTAATCGCATCTGCATGAGCGGCTAAATAATCAATCATTTGCGCAGAAGGCTGACGAATGAATTCAGGATTATGCGTGCCTTTTTTCACGATGTTGATGTAAGGGCCTTCTAAGTGTAGGCCGAGCGCTTGATGACGATGTGTTTTTAAGTACTCCGTCATCACTTCTACACCATGCTTCATCAGTTCATCGGAACAGGTAATTAAGGTTGGTAGAAAACTTGTGCACCCAGAACGCTCATTGGCTTTTTGCATTATCTCCAGATGCTTCAATGTCACATTTTCTTTGTTATCATTGAATTGGACGCCACCACAGCCATTGACTTGTAAATCAATAAAGCCGGGAGAAAGAATAGCACCTTGTAAATCGTGCTGCTCGATATCAGAGGGAAGTTCATCTAATGGGCAGATATCTTTAATAAGAGCACCATCTATGATGACAGCATGGTTATCTAATCTTTCATGACCTGTATAAATAATACAATGGGTTAATGCGTACATGGTATTTGGCTCCTGACTTCTGGAGAGATAAAACATCGGGTCACCGACCTGCTTCCACAGGTCGGGTGATCGAATGATTATGAGTTAAATTTTTCGATAATGTCAGATTCTAGCTGAGTAAAATATTTGAGTGTTTTTACTTTTAGCTCAAGCGTTGCGGGTTCATCACAGACGATCAATGCTTTTTGGTGCATTTGCACACAACTGATAGTCCATAAATGATTGACTGAACCTTCAACCGCAGCTTGAACGGCGTTGGCTTTGTTGGCACCCGTTGCCAATACCATCAGCTCTTCCGCATCCATTAATGTTGCGACACCTACAGTAAGGGCAAACTTCGGTACTTGATTGACATCATTATCAAAGAAACGTGAGTTAGCGATGCGCGTCTCGGGGGTTAATGTTTTGATACGAGTACGAGAGCGTAATGATGAGCCGGGTTCATTAAAGGCAATATGACCATCATTACCGACACCACCCATAAATAGATTAATTTTGCCATAAGACTTAATTTTATCTTCGTAGCGTTGGCATTCAGCATCCACATCCGATGCGTTACCATTTAGCAAATTGATATTTTCTTTTTGAATATCAATATGGTTAAAGAAGTTTTCATGCATAAAAGTATGGTAACTTTGCGGATGATCTTCTGGGATACCCACATATTCGTCCATGTTGAACGTTACAACATGTTTAAAGCTCACTTTGCCTGCTTGATACAACGCGATAAGCGCTTTGTATGTCGCAAGCGGAGTTCCACCGGTCGGCAAACCTAAAACAAAAGGGCGCTCGGCTGTTGGGTTAAAAGCGTTGATTTTATCTGCAATATATTGTGCAGACCAAATCCCAACGTCGTGAGCAGTTTTTAGTGGGAGAAGCCTCATGATACTTTACCTCTAGTAACAGTCTGTTAATTCTATGAAATCTGAAAGATCGCCATACTCTTTATGGCTTAAGTTACATGACATTTGTTGCAAATCAGCGATTGTACTCAATCGCCAGCATGTAACTTTGCTATTTTGAGTTGCTATGCCCCTGACTTTTTATTAACTAACTATAGGAAATTTCAGGGAGTATCGATTCTCTATTAGCTATACAGCTAAATCCAGTAGATAAGTTATTTTTAATCATAAAATAAGTTTTCAATAATAGCCACTAATTTAGGTGGATAATGAAAATTATCATTGACATTTATCACAAATCGAACCTATTTATTTTGTATCGCGAAAAAATTCATCTAGACTATGAAATTGCTACACTCAGACACCTAAATTATTATTATGGTGTATGTACAATAAGATCCTGTGAATGGGGCAATAATAGGGCTTTAAAGGGGGAGTTCGTGAATATTCTTAGCTACTTACAGCGGATCGGCAGGGCATTGATGGTGCCTGTGGCTGTACTGCCAGCCGCCGCAATCCTTATGGGGATTGGATATTGGATTGACCCAGATGGGTGGGGCGCCAATAGTGCAATCGCAGCGTTACTTATTAAATCAGGCGCAGCTATTATTGATAATATGTCTGTGCTGTTTGCCATTGGTATTGCCTATGGTATGTCGAAAGATAAAGATGGTGCAGCGGCGCTGACAGGGTTTGTGGGGTTCTTAGTGGTGACAACGCTGTGTTCACCAGCTTCTTACTCCATGATTATGAATGTTCCGCTTGAAAACGTTCCTGCTGCCTTCAATAAGATTAATAACCAGTTTGTGGGTATTCTGGTCGGTGTGCTCTCGGCTGAGCTGTATAACCGTTATAGCGGGGTGGAATTACCTAAAGCGTTATCATTCTTTAGTGGACGTCGTCTGGTTCCAATCCTGACTTCTTTCTTAATGATTATCCTTGCTTTCATTCTAATGTACGTATGGCCAGTCGTTTATAATGCATTAGTCTCATTCGGTGAAAGTATCAAAGATTTAGGTTCAGTGGGCGCAGGTATCTATGCCTTCTTTAACCGTTTATTAATCCCAGTTGGTCTGCACCATGCCTTGAACTCTGTATTCTGGTTTGACGTTGCAGGTATTAACGATATTCCTAACTTCCTCGGTGGCGCGAAGTCAATTGAAGAAGGTTTAGCGACGCCAGGCATCACAGGACGTTATCAAGCTGGTTTCTTCCCTATTATGATGTTTGGTCTACCAGGCGCTGCTTTGGCTATCTACCATTGCGCTCGTCCTGAAAATAAAGCCAAAGTTGCAGGTATTATGCTTGCGGGTGCTTTTGCTGCCTTCTTTACAGGTATTACAGAGCCACTTGAATTCTCATTCATGTTTGTGGCGCCTGTACTGTATGTGATCCACGCCTTATTAACCGGTATTTCTATCTATATCTCTGCCACAATGGAGTGGATCTCAGGATTCGGCTTTAGTGCAGGTTTAGTGGATATGTTACTGCAATCACGTAACCCTCTTGCGCTGCAATGGTGGATGTTGATTGTTCAAGGTCTCGTTTTCTTCTGTATTTACTATGTTGTTTTCCGTTTTATGATCACCAAGTTCAAACTGTTAACGCCAGGTCGCGAAGTGAGTGCAGGTGATGAAACAATTGACGGTTATGATGAAAACTTGAGCTCAGCTGATAGCACAGATAGTGATATTCAGAAAGAAGCCCGTCAATATGTCGCAGCTGTCGGCGGAAGTGACAATATTACAGGTATCGACGCATGTATTACTCGTCTTCGCTTGAATGTGAAAGATTCCAGTATTGTTAATGATGCGATGGCTAAACGCCTTGGTGCCTCAGGGGTTATTCGTTTGAATAAACAAAGCGTGCAAGTCATTGTAGGTACACGTGCTGAACTGGTCGCATCGGCGATGAAAGAAGTGATTGCGAAAGGCCCAATTGCAGCTTCTGCTTCAGCAACAGAAACTGAAAAAGCCAAGATAGCCGAGCCTGTGAAAACAAAAGGTGAAACAATTCTTTCACTGGTAGCACCTGTCAGTGGTGAAGTGTACTCCCTTGATGATGTGCCAGATGAAGCTTTTTCTAGTCGTATCGTTGGCGATGGTATTGCCATTAAACCAACCAGTGATGAGGTGCTTGCACCAGCATCAGGAACCGTCGTGAAAATTTTCGAAACTAACCATGCGTTCTGTTTAGAAACAGAAAATGGTGTTGAGTTAATTGTTCACATGGGTATCGATACTGTTGCTCTAAAAGGTGAAGGTTGTGCGCGTTTAGTGGAAGAAGGTAGTGAAGTGAAAGCCGGTACACCAATTCTGAAGTTGGATATCGCTTTCCTAGAAGCTAACGCTAAATCGATGATCAGCCCTGTTATTATCAGCAATATCGATGATTTTGCTGGTGTTGAAATTTTAGCTAACGGAAATGTGACCGCGGGTGAAACCGTGATCTACAACGTGCTAAAATAGTGGTTTGCTAATCAGTTATTGACAGAGTCAAAGGGAGGCGTAAGCCTCCCTTTTTTATTTATATACTCAGGGCTATATAAGGGCTGCCACTATACTTCGTCGTTGCCTTACTGAAGGGGCGATACTCACCTCACCGCGCAAAGTTGCTATTATGCGTATGCGATTTCGGATTTAAAGAAAAGTTTTGATTACAGTATCGCAATAAACACAGAAGAATCGATAACAGAAGCATTGAGCTATTTTTCAATGCTCCATGCAAAACATCATCGCAAAGTGGCCTTATGGTCATTAATTCAAGATAAAATCACTAAGTTATGGATAATTAACAACTAATTTATCTATAACAATAAAGTATAGCCGAAACCATACTGCAAATTGGCGGCTTGATTTGGCATAAGAATAATATCCCAACTATTCTTATGCTCTTCACGTGACAATGAGACTACTCATGACAGTCAGCATCGCAGTGACAAACCGGAAAGAAACATTTTTCACACATAAAATAGGTATCAACCATTAAATTCCCTTACATTACCTTTCTAATTGATAACATACAACACAGCCTTGAATACGCCAGCATGGCTTCTTAAGTCCGTCTTCACTCCAGATTATTTCATTCTGTTACCTTACAATACATTTTATGTCTAGTTCAGCTAGTTAATAATGCTCACTATGCGTATTTGTGGTTACATAAGAGAAATTGATAAAAATAATTGCTGACTTAATCCTTAATTCCTATAATTTTAGCACTATATTTAGGATATGGACGTTTAGATTCAAGCGGTCCATCAATTGCATTCATCATTTGATGGGCCACGGGTTATTTTTAAGTGCCATTTTTTATTAATTTGGATTGATTTGTCAGGACAGTATTAGCGTATTTTAACCTTATGAGCCTTGGGTGACGGCTAAGGGCGGTAGCGTATCAAAACATCAGAAATGCTTTACTTTCCAAATTTGAGTGAATACATCACCTCGCCGCCGAATTGTTTCGGGAAAATGAATCATAATGCCAATTGCCTTTGCTTAAATAAAAGGCTCATCGAATGAAAATTTACCGCCCATTATGGAATGAAGGCGCATTGCTCTCTCCGCAACAATTTCAACAGCAAGCGCAATGGGAGGCTTTCACTAACCAAGGTGTTTCCAGTTTATTCTCTCCCTTTAACTGGGGAGTGGAAAAAGTTGAATTGGATGAGTTACTTTTGTCGTCAGGTCGTTTACAAGTTCATCAACTAAGGGCATGGCTGCCGGATGGGGCGTTAATAGATACCCAAGTCAGTGATATCACTCCAGAGCCCCGAGAGTTAAATTCCGCCGCGTTATCTCAAACTGACAGCATTGTGCTGGTGCTGGTGCTGGCCTTGCCACTCCTTCAACAAGGGAGCATCAATGTTCAGAAAAAAGGGGGCTTTTCTGAACGTTCCCTTCGTTATCAGGAAGAGTGGGTGAATGTGCCGGATGTGTTTGGTCAGGATGATGAATCCATGGCAGTTGCCCGTTTTAATATTGCTGTCCGTTTTCAGCATGAAAATAATGATGCGTGGCAAACGTGTCCTATTGCACGCCTAACTCGTGATGGTCAAGGTGGCTGGGCAATAGATAGAACATTTATTCCCCTCCATGACGCAATTTTCAGCAAGCCGAGAATTATAAGAGCGATTAGCCTTGCTGAATCGCCAAATACGCTCCCGTTGCCAACGACTGATGTCCATGCGCCGTGAGAGCAATGAACGTTTAGCTGATTTTGCCGTCGCTGATGTTTCCTTATTTTGGTTGTTAAACGCCTTAAACTCCCATGCTAATGTTCTCATGAATTATGAAAGCTATCCACAGCGCCACCCTGAAATCATTTGGGCTGAATTGACCCGTTTGGCGGGGAGTTTATTAACCTTTTCGTTAGAGCATGATCTCGCGACCATTCCTGCCTATGTCCATGACGACCTCGAAAATACGTTTCCACCGTTGTTTGACTTGCTCAGTACCAATACTTATGTGACACTACGATTAAGACGTGAAATAAACGCAAGTGATATAGATCGGGACTATTATATTGACGCCCAAGCCATCTGTGAGGACTGGTTGGAAAATATAAATGTAAAATATATCGAAGTGTCAAATGATAAAGCAAAGCTAAAGCTTATTTTAGGTGAAAAAAACTGTAGCTCACTATATTTCATTACTTTATCGAAAGATTTAAATGGCTGGAAAATTGACTCAGTAGAATCTTTTTAAAAGAAAATTTATATAAATAAAGTGGTGAGTTAAATGGTCGATTTAGAAAAATCAATAATCTTATTAAATAGTGAAGCGGATAGAGTCGCATCTGAAAATTTAAGAAGATTCAAAAGTGGATAAAAGTCGAAACGGACAAACAACAGCAAAAATACTATTTTTTACCCGAGCATTTAGGGTATTTTCCAAAACAGATTGATATCAGTGACACAGATAAAGATAAAATCGGCTCACTGATAAAGCGTGTTGAAGAAATTCAAGCCGATGAAACAAAACAAGCGGAATACCAAAATATTACCCAACATGCGCTTTTTCTGTCGCGTTATGATTTAGAGAAAATAGGCTTTAGGGCCTTAACCAGTGAAACAAAAACGTTTGATTATTTAAACGGGTACATTCAACCCAAAGCCACTTATATCAGTGCGATATTTGATACTATTTTGGCTGAAGCTAAAGTGTCACCACGCCCTGAAAAAGGGATTATTGCCCATAATTATCAACGTTTAATTAATAAAATCAAAGGCAGTGCAACGGAGCACTACAATCCAGAAGAATACCGTCGCGCTTTCCATAACCCCATGTTTTCCCATATCGTGAATAAAACTATTGTCAAACACCCTAGTGATTGGTATTACAAAAAAACGATAGTGTATGGCAAAATTTTCTAAACATGCTGAGTGAAGAGGCTCCCTTATGGCGTTCTTACAGCGAAGAGTTTCTCGATAGTATGGTTTGGATGCAGGATGTGACTAACGAAAAAATTGGTCCTGAAGTGTGGCATATGCATCCGCTGGTGTTTTTGGATTCATTCCATAGTAAAAAGTATGATTTTTCAACTAAAGAAGGCACGATCCATGCAATTATTAGTGAGTGTAAAAATCAGGGAATTTCTTTAAACACACAAATAGCATACATTTTAGCAACTGTAAAAAGAGAGACGGGGGATGCATTTCAGCCTGTACGAGAAGGAAATTACGGAGGAAGAACGGTTAGTGATGAATATAGAAAGAAAAAATTCAGGTATTACCCATATTATGGTAGAGGTTATGTACAGATAACATGGAAATACAATTATGAGAAATACTCACAAAAACTAAATGTCGACATGGTTAATGAACCAGATTTAGCATTAAATCCAGAGTATTCATTGTTTATTTTAATTGATGGTTTTAAATATGGTGAATTTACAGGTAAGAAAATAACCGATTATATTAATGAGTCTAAAACTGATTTTTATAATGCAAGAAAGTGTATCAATGGATTAGATCAAGCAGATCAAATAAAAGGCTTTGCAGAGGATTACTTGGAAAAACTAAATAATGGCTTATTAGCATGAAAAAAAATTATTTTATATGTCTCCTTCTATTTATACAATTTTCTGTACATGGGCAAGAAATTCGTTGTGGCTGGTTAGATAATCCTACACCAGGAAATCTTTGGCTTATCGATCGTGATGCTGAGTGGAGTATATCTCAGCAAGGAGGGCGTGAATCGGAAGGAATTGAAAAAATTATTGATAATTCTATTGACCCTTCAGAAATAATTTACACTAACGGTAACTATGGTGTCAGGTGTGCCTGTTTATCTGTAGAGGTTGATAATAAATCAAAAACAATTATAAAGATATACTCTTTTGATCTGCTTAAAATCAAACAATGCCGTGATGATAAAAAAATACAACATTTTATCAATTAAACTTAATGGTGATTATGCTTTGATATTACTGACTTAGTAGAAAACTAAGTGATAATAGTCATGAAATTTAAAAAAATGTTTCTTATGATGTTGCTGCCTTTAAGTGCTTTCTCAAATAATAAAATATTCTTTCAATGTGCAACTGAAAATGGCTCAATTAACTTGGCGTTAGTTGGTGAAAATTTAAAGTTAACAATGAAAAATAACGATTCTATTTTTATTGAGCAGTCTTCTAAATTATTGGAGAGTAAGGGCTTCTCATATAATTATTATTCTAGGTATAATACTGAGTATTACAGGGTTACTTACTCAAATAACAATATGGGTTACGCAATATATAAAAATTACGAAGATGGCCAATATAATAGCGGGTTACAAGTGACAGACTTGAGTGTTAATAAAGAATATAATTTTGATTGCAATAAAATAAAGGTCGATAAATTAGATGAATTATTCAACATTCTTGATTGTGATAAAGAAAGCGCGTTAGGCTGTATGCATTAACTCATTTATTTTGAAGGGGAACGATAAATCGAATTATTATAACCAGAGAACTAACATGAACAATGTAATTGCGCTACCATTAAAATTTTTACTAATAAAATTTATCCAAATCCTTTTTATATTAAATTTCCACTACAAGCATTTGCCAGTAATCATAATGTTGAAACAAAGCAACTTCAATCAAAGAATGCAACATTTTCATCCTATTGCCGACAGTTAGACGAAGGAAAGGAATATGACGGTACTTTAGAATATACCTATTATTTTCCTAGCCAAACCCTATCACAAGCTTATAACACATTAATAAACCTCGATGATTATCGACATGCTAGACTTAAAAATAAATTGCCCACTAAAAATCTAAGCTATCTAAATCGAGAGTAAAACGAAAGGCGATGAAACCTTTGATTATCAATGGATGACTGATAAGAGAGTTAAAATAGTTGCGGAAAAAGAGATGGAGTCATCAACCTATTTATTTGAAGAAATGAAGATACAAACGCACTTATTACTTATTGAAGAAACGGGCTATTAACCAGCTGAAATCTTAAAGGACTAAAACCATGCAACAAATTATTCGTAAAGGCGATAAAACCACCCACGGTGGCACCGTGCTGACAGGCTTTGATACCATGAAATTCGGGGGCATTGGGGTGGCACGTAAAGGCGATCAGGTTTCTTGCCCAAAAAAAGACACGGTCCGACCACCATCATTGAAGGTAATCCTAACTACCTCGATAACGGTATCCCTGTCGCTTTTCAGGGGCATAAATGCGGTTGTGGCTGTACCTTAATCAGCTCCTTTTCGCCCGCCAAGGTAGGCTGACATGCCTGTTTGGCTCAATACCATTCCGCCTGCTGCCGCAAAAGTGCCACGTCCCAATACGCGTCGCTGGTTAGTGGTGTTATTGATTATCTTGTTTATGGGGTTTGCGCTGACTTTATGGTTTTGGACAAAAGACAGAACGGGGTTTATTTTTTGATGGAGCTGGGCGAGTAAGGGTTTTCACTGAATGAAAAAGCAAATATTTATTATTTAGCTCAATATGAAATTATTGATTTAACTAACAAGCATATTGCAATAAAATTAAATATAGGAGAAAAACATGACATGGATTCAACAAAATCACGAAAGGCTACTGAGGTTCAAGTTGTATTTATTTGCATTTTTAATTGGGCTATCTGTTTTGTTTGCATCAAAGTCAAGTGCAAATGATGCATTAGATAATAAAGAGGTCGCTTTAGTTACTCATAATTGGCAAAACAGGCCCATTTCATGGTTTAGTTTAAATAACATTATGGGGGGGAATGCACCCGCTTATAAATACAATCCCTATGCCTATGGTTCAGGTGCAATGACATGCTGCGGAATAATAAAAGGAAAAATAGCTGTAATAAAGTGGCGATTAGGTGTCAAAGGTTCACAATATGACGCAGGAATGCGTTCTGAAAATTATCAAATTAAGGTACCATTACCTGAGCGTAAAGAAGGGGACGATACATTACATGTTCATTTTTTACCAGAAAATACAATTAAACTAGAATGGAATAATAAAAACTCATCTTCATATAACCCTTTTAGCTCAAGTAAAGAAATTGAGGGTACACATAATGAATAATGATAAACGAGCTAGTACTGATTCGATCATTGCAGCAACAAACAAAGCAAAGCAAGCACAAGAATGTAAATTGGGGAATTGTTCACGGACTTTACATATAGGCTTATTTTTTGATGGTGTTGGCCGGAACTTAGAAAAAGATAAATAAGATGAAAAATTGAGCAATATAGCAAAACTATATGCAATATATAAAAATAATGATTTCAATACAGAAACCGATACCTATAGTAGAATTTATATTTCCGGTCTAGGGACTCCTTATCAAGCTCTAGCGGGTAAAAAAGCCAGTCAAGTCGCATCGGAAATCTATAGTGATTTTAAAGATGAGGTATTGGATGAAATTATCAGTGCTGAGATTGATGCGTTTAAAGATATTGGCATTGATTCTTTATTTGGGGAAGGTGGTGTTAAAGATATTGAAGAATTATTGTCTCCCAAAGGTCAAATGAAATTGATGGGAGAGACTCTTATCGATTATACAGCCAAAATAAGCAAAAAAGGCATTGAGGAACACCTTTTTTAAGAGATAACGAGTTTATTGCTTATAATTTTGTGACTGGTGTTGAAACGCGGATTAATGATTTAAAAGAAGTCATTAAACAGGCTTACCAAGCAGCGAAAGAGACGGGAGACATTCCACTTCATCGCATATCAGTTTCTGTGTTTGGCTTTGATATGGGCGCGACACTAGCCCGATACTTTATCGGTGTGTTAGTTAACCAAATTTGCCAAAAAAATTATGATACCGGTCTCTATTTTTACGGGGGCGTTCACGGTGGTGCTTGGGTTGACATTCCTTTTGTGGGACTATTCGATTGCTCTTGTGACACGCCTGAAAGTGAGGATAACGGATTAGATTATGGATTAAATATACTAACACTTCCGGCAAAAAGTAATAAGGTAACGGAAGTTGCTATTGACTCATTAATTACTATGGTTGCAGGGCGTAAATATATTGACCATATGACACCGCTGCCTACAATAGTTAAAAAGTCTTTACATTTGGTAGCTGCCCATGAAAAACGCAAATGGCGTTGTCTCTATTTAACGGGCAGAAGTGGGGAACATCATCAGGAAGAGCTATTACCCGGTTGCAGTGAGGATATCGGCGGGGGATTAAGAAATAATGAACAAAAGCCCAATGAAGAACTCGCTAAAGTCGCCTTAAATAAAATGCATTTAGCCGCATTTCATGCTGGAGTTCCATTTCCTGAACTCGATGCATTGCGCGAAATGGATTTTGATACGTGGCTTTATTTCCAAGATGAACAAAAGGTGGAAGGAAAAAAGGCAACAGAGTGGGTAGATTATTATCAATCAGGCATTCCATTAAAAAAATTGACATTTACGGCCTTGAATGCTCACCTCGACAGTTATTTTGCGTGGTTAGGTCAGAAGCATTATGAATATAAAAATGAGCTACGAAAATTAGAGGAGCAAGAGAAAGCCGAATTATTATCCGCAGGTTCACATCAAGGTGGTTTTAATATTTCAGCTAAGTCTAGACAAGCTGCGTTCGGTGCTTCTGAAAAAATGGCGTTATTGAAGAAAGATTGGGGGTGGTTATCTGAAGTAGCAAAAATGGCATGGCAAGTCAAAACACGAAAGCTTAGCCCTGTTCCACCTGAAATTTTTGATAAAATATACTGGCCCGCTAAACGTCGGGCACAATACTATATCGACTGTGGCACGGCGGGATATGATAATATGCCATTTCCGATATCATATGTTCCTGTTTCAAATGAGCTCTATAGTTGGTTTGTCCACGATATACAGCGCGCAGAGGGAATAAATTATCACTATTTTTATATTCGTTTAATGGAACCACTCTCTGGGGATTTTCCGCCAGATGAACCTGAAGTAAATACACCTCCAGAGCCACCACTGTATGTTGGTAATGATTTTATATTCACTGGGTGGCCTAAATTTTAAAATTTCACACTCAATCAATATTATAAGGAAGTTATGACTGAAGGAAAAATAGGTACCGCATTTTTATATACTAAAAGAAAGTCACTTTCATTTTTTTGTTATTATATTTTAACTGCAATTTTATTGACATTATCAATTAAGGTGGTTAATTCTTTATTTGTAAGCGCTAATTATCGATACACTCATGAGGCCCTATCAAAAAGTATTGACTTGGATTTGGGGTTTTCTATTTCATTTGCCTATGGTTTGGTTATTCTGATCATTTATGGTCTCGCTTATTGTACTTTTTCATTACTGGAAATCCAGCGATTGCGCAGTATTGGCTATCGGTATCCTATCGCTATCTGTTTCATTATGTTCTTACTGAATAGAGTATCTAATTACTTTTATACACTAGTTGGATTAAATTGGATTTCGATTGTTATCGGTGTTATTTCATTCATTTATTTTATTGTATTGATTTTTCTTTCAGAAAAGGAAATGTATATAAACCAGAAAACCAATGTAACGAAGCCATAGTGTGAATAGTGTGAGTCTGAATCTAAAACCATTGAGGATTTTGGACTCACATAAAAACATTTAGAAGTATTCAAATTATTGTGAATTCTCAATTTTTGTAAATATCACAGTCAAATTTATTTCCTTTTAATGAATTAAGCGTATTCGCTACATTTGCCTGAATAAAATATTGTCCTGATATTCCGAGGTTACGCTTTACGCCAATTCCTTCTTGATAAATATATCCCAACCGCGAATAAGCTTGTGAAGTGACTTGCTTGGCATACGCAACAGGCGGCATATCGTTCAGTGAACTATGTGGGCGAACATGGTTGTAGTGTTCACGCCATAGCTCGATTTCGTATCTGGCTTCGTCTAAAGTTCTGAACCCATGAGGGTTCAGACATTTATTTCTGAATTCACCATTCAGGCTTTCCACAAAGGCGTTTTGCGTGGGGTTTTCTGGCTGGATAAAGCCCAATGTTATACCGGTTTCCTTGCTCCAAAAAAACATCGCTTTGCTGGTAAATTCGGTCCCATTATCGCAGGTAACCTTGTTGGGTTTGCTTCGTTCTTCCATCAATTGGTCCAAGGATCTGGCGACCTGCCTGCCACTGATGGCCACAGAGACTAATTGACCGACCATTTCCCGCGAATAATCATCCACGACATTCAGTACCCGAAAGCACCGACCATTGCTGAGTTGGTCTGAAACAAAGGCCATAGACCAACGTTAATTGGGAGCCGTTGGTACTTCCATGGGCTGCTTTGACTGGGTTAGCTTCTTGCGCTTCTTCGTCCTGACCTGCAAGCCTTCCTCGATGTAGAGGCGATATGTACGTTTACGGTTCTGGACTCGGCCTTCACCTCTGAGCAAACCATGCAGCATCAGATACCCATAGCGGGGATCTGGTATCCGCCATAATGTGCCATCGACAGCCATCAAAGTTAATCCGTTCCAGTGTGATAATGGCAGTTTATCAAGCCAGAGCTGGCTTGTTTTTTCAAATACTTTGCGAACGGCATCTTCCCCTAACCGTTGCCGAGCCTGAACAACGGCACTTGGTGCAACGTAAGGTCGGTTGCTCGGTAAAACAATATCGAGATGAAAAACGAGTTGAGCCATGAAAAGAGAACGAAAAAGAGACATTCGTCAATGAGTTCAGCGGAAAGGAGGTCAGAAAGGGCTGTAAATTCTTTTGGCGAGAAAGCCAGAACAGTCTCGAAAGCTTGGCTAAGTAACATAAAAAATCTGTAATCTTCGGATGATTACGTATTTTTGCAGAACTGTAGGATCATTCAATCTATTATTTAGTTCTTAACTGATCAACATTAAGGCGTAAGCCTCCCTTTTTTATTCCCTTAAATTTGGCGAAATTTCAAAACACATTGTCCGTTATGCGTAAGTTAATCACGGCTCTTCACAATAAGATAACAACGTTATCTTGAATGGAGATGTATTGGTGACTCTACTACTTTGTCTTTTTGGTTTTATTTCTGGGATCACGACGGCACTTTTTGGTTTCGGTGGGGGCTTTATTACGGTTCCTCTACTCTATGCACTCATTACCTTGGTGTGGGGGCCAGAGAGCGAAGCAAGTGCAGTTGCGATGCAAATTGCCGTCGCAACTTCAACCTGCGTGATGATTTTCTCTGCCTCACTATCAAGTAGGGCGCATTATCGGAAAGGTCATTTAAATTGGAACATTATTCGCCCGTTTATTATTCCTATCTCTTTAGGCGGTATTTTGGGGGCTTTTATTGCGCTCTCTGTTGATAGTGAATGGATCCGTTGGCTCTTTATTGGCTATCTTGTTATTACGATTTTAGATTGCCTGATAAGACCCGGGTTTATGAAAACACACACTGAGGGCATAACGCCTTCAGGCGGCGATGTTTTTGCTGATATACCTATTGGTTTAGTCATAGGGGCGGTTGCTGCATTTCTCGGTGTGGGGGGGAGTGTGATGACGGTGCCACTAATGCGACGTCGTGGGGCGACGATGATCCAAGCTGCTGCGTTTGCGAACCCACTAACATTACCGATGGCGATAACAGGAACGTTGACCTACTTTTATTTTGCGTTAACGGAACATGTTCAATTAGGTGCTGGCTTTATTGGGATGGTTTATATCAAGGGGGCATTAATTCTGATTGTGACATCATGGCTAGGAATTCGTTTTGCCAGTTTATTGATGCCATACTTGAGCGATAAGCGCCATGCTCAAAGTTATCCACTGCTCCTTCTTATTGTGTTAAGTGTTATGCTATTAACCTAATGTATTGCTTTAATATCATTGTTTCAGGTGCGAAATACAGGGCAATATGTGTTTAATCAATACATAGTTGATCAAACGGTTGTTTCTTGACAGATTATGGTAGAATATATTTTGCTATTACGCGCTTTTGGCATTGAGGAATGATGACAATGAATGAGGCAGAGACTCGCCCAACAAATTTTATCCGTCAGATCATTGATGAAGATCTGGCGAGCGGGAAACACACTTCGGTGCATACACGTTTCCCACCTGAACCGAATGGCTATTTACACATTGGTCATGCAAAATCAATTTGCCTGAATTTTGGTATAGCGCAGGATTATCAGGGTCAGTGTAACTTACGTTTTGACGACACCAACCCAGTCAAAGAAGATGTTGAATATGTCAACTCGATTCAAGAAGACGTTCAGTGGCTAGGTTTCCAATGGAGCGGTAAGGTTCACTACTCTTCTGATTATTTCGATATTCTATATCAATACGCTATTGAGCTTATCAACAAAGGCTTAGCGTATGTGGATGAACTGAGCCCAGAGCAAATTCGTGAATATCGTGGCACTCTAAAAGAGCCGGGTAAAAATAGCCCTTATCGTGACCGTAGTATTGAAGAGAACTTAGCGCTATTTGAAAAAATGCGTGCGGGTGGCTTTGAAGAAGGTAAAGCTTGCTTACGTGCAAAAATCGATATGGCATCACCTTTTATCGTTATGCGTGATCCCGTTTTGTATCGTATTAAATTTGCAGAGCACCACCAGTCAGGTAATAAATGGTGTATTTACCCAATGTATGACTTCACGCATTGTATTTCCGATGCATTAGAAGGCATTACACATTCACTGTGTACATTGGAATTCCAAGACAACCGCCGTTTATATGATTGGGTGCTTGATAACATCACGATTGACTGCCATCCACGTCAATATGAGTTTTCACGCTTAAACCTTGAATATACGGTCATGTCTAAGCGTAAGTTGAACCAATTAGTGACAGATAAATTAGTTGATGGTTGGGATGACCCGCGTATGCCGACAATTTCGGGTTTGCGTCGCCGTGGTTACACCGCTGCATCTATTCGCGAATTCTGTCAGCGTATTGGCGTGACTAAGCAAGACAATAACGTGGAAATGGCGTCGCTGGAATCATGTATTCGTGATGATCTTAACGAAAACGCGCCGCGTGCGATGGCGGTGATCGATCCTGTACGCCTAGTCATTGAAAATATGCCAGAAGGCGAAGAGATCTTGACCGCACCTAACCATCCAAATAAACCTGAGATGGGAACTCGTGAAGTGCCGTTTAGCAACGAGTTATATATTGATCGCGCAGATTTTCGCGAAGAGGCTAACCGTCAATACAAACGTTTAGTGTTAGGTAAAGAAGTTCGCCTACGTAATGCTTATATTATTAAAGCAGAGCGCGTGGAAAAAGATGCAGAAGGGAACATCACAACGATTTACTGCACCTATGATCCACAAACCCTAAATAAAGACCCTGCCGATGGTCGTAAGGTGAAAGGCGTTATTCATTGGGTTAGCGCAGCGCACGCACTACCTGCTGAAATTCGTTTATATGACCGTTTATTCACCGTACCAAACCCAGCGGCGGAAGAAGATTTCTTATCGGTCATTAACCCAGAATCATTGGTTATTCGACACGGGTTTGTTGAGCCGAGCTTGCGTGAAGCTGCAACAGATAAGCCATATCAGTTTGAACGAGAAGGCTATTTCTGTGCAGATAACCGTTTAAGCAGCGCAGATAAACTGGTGTTTAACCGTACGGTAGGCTTGCGCGATACTTGGGCGAAGATAGAGAAACAATAATTGCCCCCTTGTGTGTGTCGAGTCTATAGGGTTTTCCTATGGCTCGATGCACACGTTAGGTATAATAAAAAAGCTTCAGGGCTATATTCAGCCACTGAAGCTTTTTTTATGGGAGAATAGCCGATATCACCAAGACTAAGGCTTTTGGGTATCCACTTTTTCTTTTAGTAATTGATGTAAATATTGATTCGCGGAAGTGACTTTCCCTTCGCTGTCTTTGACCTGATACTCTTCACCTGTGATAGAGGATTTGGACGCGACGTTATCAATAAATTGTTCAGTGGTGCTCAAGCGTTTGTGTGTTTTGCTTAACTTTAAGCGTAGATGAGACTCCGCATCGGTTGCACTGTGCTCAGAGCCATTACGGGTAAAGGTTAAATTCTGCTGTTTACCTAGTTCGGTTAACAGTGCTTCTGTGCGCGTGCGTTCTTCAGGGCTTAGTGCCAGTGCTTGTGTGGCCACAAACAGACCTAATAATAAAACGAAGACAGTAGAAAAACGGCGGACTAGATAAGTCATGTTTGATTGCAAAATTTGCTCTCCTTAATTTGATATAAGGAAGATTATAGCGAGTCACTTTACAGCAGCTAGAGGAAATAATCTGAGAATAAGAGGTTATGGCATAAATCGGTAGCCAATCCCCGTTTCCGTTAATAAATGAATAGGGCGAGCGGGATCATTTTCCAGTTTTTGGCGTAAATGCCCCATATAAATACGTAAGTAATGATTATGTTCAACATAATTAGGCCCCCAAACTTGTAACAATAGGTGGCGTTGCGTTAGAACTTTGCCACTGTTTGCTACGAGTTCACTGAGCAAGCGAAACTCAATAGGGGTGAGATGTAACTCTTCATTTTGTTTGGTGACGAGACGATTGATAAAATCAATTGTGACATCACCAAATTGGAATATTGCGTTTTCTTGAGTGACTTTACCGAAGCGACGTAAAGCGACTCTGACCCTTGCAAGTAATTCGCTAACACCAAAAGGTTTAGTCAGGTAATCATCTGCTCCGGCATCTAATGCCGCGACTTTCTGTGACTCCTCTTCGCGAGCGGAGAGAACGATGATCGGGATACTACTCCATTGGCGCAGATCACGGATCAGATCTAAGCCATCACCATCCGGTAAGCCAAGATCCAGTATTAACAGATCAGGTTGGCGAGTTCCCGCTTCAATTAACCCCCGATGACGGTTTTCCGCCTCAAAAACTTTCCAGCCTTCCCCCTCCAAAGCTAATCGGACAAAGCGACGGATCTCTTTTTCATCTTCAATGATCAGTATTTGATGGGGATTCACAATAATTATCTAGCTCTTCAATATCTGGAAGTTGTTTAAAAGGTAGAACAAAGTGGAAGCTAGCTCCACCTTTTTTATTATTTTCGGCCCAAATGTTGCCATCATGCAATTGAATAATGGCTCGACAAATTGCTAACCCAAGGCCTACACCGGGAATAGCCGACTCTTTTTGGGCGCGAGAAAATTTATCGAAAATGATTTTTTCCTGCCCATCAGGGATAGCGTTGCTCGCATCCCAAACTTCAATATGTACTTGATTATCCTCTATTTGAGCACAAATTCCCATCGGGGTATCTTTATCACTGTATTTAGTCGCATTCTCCAGTAAGTTAATTAATACGCGCTCGATTAAATTGCCATCGCAATAGAGCAATAAGTTGGCAGGAATATCAATAGATAGAGGGTGGCTATGCAAGGTGTAATCAAGGGTTCTAACCGCACTGCCTGTGATCTCTTGCAGTGATTGCCACTCAAAATTAGGTTGAATACTGCCGGATTGCAGCCGTGCCATATCTAATAAATTGTTAACTAAACGTGAGGTGCTCAGTATCTGCTGGCGCATTTGATTCACTTGCTCAGTATAAGGAGAATTTTCAGCGCTCAGATTCAAGGTCAAAATTTCCGCCTGACCAAACAGCACCGTCAAGGGGGTTTTAAGATCATGAGATAATGCGGCTAATAACGAATTTCGTAACTGCTCACGCTCAATATCTAATTTTGCACTTTCCGCTTGCTTTGACAATTGCAAACGCGCTAAAGCGCTAGCAATCAGCCCTGTAAAAGTTTGCAACATGCGCTGCTGTTCAGGGATCAGCAACTGACGGAGATTGTTGGGTTCAATGGCGAGTACAGCCAGTGTTTGATCGGCGGTTGTAATGGGTTGTAATTGATAAGGTACACTTGGGAGGGTATCTGTCCCCGCACCAGCAGGTTGCCGCTTCTCGAAACTCCATTTAGCAATAGCCTGATCAATTTGCATAGGGCTATGACCTTCACATAACAAAGGGGAGAGCTGATTGTTTTCATCTGGTAACAATAAACAGGTTTTTGCTTGAAAGGCATTATTGATAAAGTGATAGCCAGTTTTACCAATATCTTGCTCTGTGAGTGCTCGGCTTAATTCTTTTGTCATTTCATATAGATGACGAGTTCGTTGCTCACGGTAGCGCGCGATCCTCGCTTGATATCGCATACCCGCAGTTAGATTCCCGACCACGACACCAACAATTAGCATGACGGTAAAGGTGACCAAGTACTGCATATCCATAATGGCGAGTGAAAAATGGGGTTGTACAAAAAAGAGGTCAAAGCTAATTACATTGATTAGCGCAGCAAAGATGGATGGGCGACGCCCATAAAAAAGCGCGACTAATACAACACCCAGTAAATACAGCGTAACAAGGTTGGCTTTATCGAGGGCCAGCAAAAAAGTACGTGAAAACAGGGTAATCACCGTACAGATAGCGATAGCCACTAAAAACCCATTAACATCACTCCGCCATTTTTCAGAAAAAGGCTTACGTTCAGGCTCCTTAACCCAATCATTTCTCTCCTCGAGTGCAACAATAACTAAATCAAGATCTGGGCCTAATGCGCCTAAACGTTCAGCAAAGTTTGTATGAGTACCAAAGTCTAGCCAGCGGCGACGCTTCGTGCGCCGACCTACCAATATTTTGCCTAGATTGTGTTCGCGCGCATAGCGTAAAACCGCTTTTTCTTCGTAAGGATCGGATAACGTTGCTGTCTCGGCTCCCAAGTCCTGAGCCAAGCGGAGCGCTTTAAGGATAGCCCTACGGTGCCCTTCAGGAAGGCGATGTAACTTTGGTGTTTCGACATAAATGGCGTGCCAAACAGAGCCTAGTTTTGCCGCTAACCTTGCTGCCGCTCGCACCAGTTTTTCGTTGCCATTATGGTGACCAATACATAACAGTAAACCATCTCGAGTATGCCAAACAGGAACGTGCCCTTTACCATCGCGAAACTCTCGCATTTGGTCATCGACTCGGTCGGCAGTACGGCGTAAAGCCAACTCTCTAAGGGCTATCAAATTACCTTTACGGAAAAAATGTTCGATCGCACGCTCGGCTTGTGCGGGGATATAGACCTTACCTTCTTTTAGGCGCTGGCGGAGATCGTCTGGGGGAAGGTCGACTAAAACGATTTCATCGGCGGCATCGAATATGTGATCGGGAACCGTTTCACGTACGTGGATCCCTGTAATGCTACCCACAATATCATTCAAACTTTCAATATGTTGCACATTGATAGTCGTTAAAACATCAATACCCGCATCAAGAAGCTCTTCAACGTCTTGCCACCGTTTCGGATGGCGGCTACCTGCTGGGTTACTAAATGCCAACTCATCCATCAAAATGATAGCAGGGTGCCTTGCAATAGCAGCATCAATATCAAAAGCACTCATACGACGGCCTCGATGGTTTAAGCGGCGCGGCGGTAACTGAGATAAACCATCAAGGAGCGCGGCGGTTTCTTCCCTTTCATGGGTTTCGACGACCCCCACTAAGACATCTAGGCCTTGCGCCCGCAGGCGCTGTGCCTCCTGTAGCATCGCATAAGTTTTTCCGACGCCTGCACAGGCGCCGAAAAATATTTTGAGTTTGCCACGACCACTTTCATTGGCTTTTGCCAGCAATTCATCTGGATTTGGACGTACAGGATCTTGATTGTCCATAACTAACCTCAGTAAGTAGGGAGATTGGCCTGCTGCTTAAACTCATCCAATGCCACGTTCAGTTGCAACACGTTCACAACGGGTTCCCCCATAAAGGCAAGGAGTGGCTTTTCTGTTTGTGCCGCTATCAATGATTCTACTGCTTTTAGTGGGATCTGTCTGTTCTTTGCGATACGCGGTGCTTGATAGAGTGCTGCCGCAACAGAAATTTGTGGATCTAAGCCACTGGCAGAGGCGGTGAGTAGATCGACAGGGATAGCTTGTCCCGCATCTGGATTTTGCATCCTCAACTGTTGACTACGCTGTGCGAAATCTTCGTTTAAAAGTGGGTTACTTATTGCAAGATTACTCCCACTTGAGGCTAACGCATTGTAAGGATAATCAGCAGTCGCTGAAGGTCGGCCGAAAAAATAGCGGTCAGATTGGTAATTTTGACCAATCAAAGTAGATCCAATAACACGCTCTTCTTGCTGGATGAGTGAACCTTGGGCTTGCCAAGGAAATAGAACATTCGCGAGCCCAGTAACCAATAGAGGATAAGCGACACCCGTTATAATCGCCAATAAAATTAATACCACAATGGATGAACGGATCGTGTTCATAATTGATTCCTTATAAACCAAAGAGGCTAATGACCATGTCAATAAGTTTGATGCCAACAAAAGGAACGATCAGACCGCCAAGGCCGTAAATACCAAGGTTGCGTTGTAATAACGATTGTGAGCTCATAGGGCGATAATTGACCCCTTTTAATGCCAATGGGATCAGAAACACAATGATCAAGGCATTAAAGATCACCGCCGATAATAATGCGGAAGCTGGTGAATGGAGCTGCATGACGTTGAGGGCATTAAGTTGTGGCCAAGTTACCGCAAAGGCGGCTGGAATAATGGCAAAATATTTGGCAATGTCGTTTGCAATACTAAATGTGGTGAGCGATCCCCGAGTCATCAACATCTGTTTGCCTATGTGCACCACTTCAATCAGTTTGGTTGGGTTTGAATCTAAATCCACCATGTTACCCGCTTCTTTCGCGGCCTGTGTACCAGAGTTCATGGCAACGGCGACATCGGCTTGGGCAAGGGCAGGGGCATCATTGGTGCCGTCGCCTGTCATGGCAACCAAACGGCCTTCCGATTGATATTGTCGAATTAATGCTAATTTGGCTTCTGGCGTCGCTTCTGCTAAGAAATCATCAACACCCGCTTCTGCAGCGATAGCGGCTGCCGTTAGGTGGTTATCCCCAGTGATCATTACCGTTTTGATCCCCATGCTACGCATTTGAGCAAAACGCTCTTTGATGCCACCTTTTACAATATCTTTTAAGGCGACGACACCAAGAACAGTTTGGTTATCTACGACGACCAATGGAGTTCCCCCTTGATGAGCAACTTGTTCGACTAACTTGTCTGCTTCGAGTGGGAATTTACCATGATTAGCTTCAACATAACGGCGAATGGCATCGGCTGAACCTTTGCGGATCATCCTGTCACCAACATTGACGCCGCTCATACGGGTCATTGCCGAAAAAGGAACAAAAGTGGCATTTAAGGCGTGAATATCTCTTTCACGTAAATTAAATTTTTGTTTCGCGAGTACTACAATGCTGCGACCTTCAGGTGTTTCATCGGCTAACGATGAGAGTTGAGCTGCGTCAGCTAATTGTTGTTCAGTGACACCTGATAACGGTAAAAAGGCAGAGGCTTGGCGATTACCTAATGTGATTGTGCCTGTTTTATCCAGTAATAGCACATCAACATCCCCAGCAGCTTCAACCGCACGTCCGCTGGTGGCGATGACATTCGCACCTAGCATGCGGCTCATCCCTGCAACACCAATAGAGGAGAGTAATCCACCAATGGTGGTTGGGATCAAACAAATTAATAGCGCAATCAGCACTAAAATAGAAACTGCATTGCCAGCACCTGCATATTCTGCTGCAAAGAGAGTAAAAGGATACAGGGTTGCGCAGGCGAGCAAGAAAATAATGGTAAGCGCGGTCAATAGAATAGTCAGTGCGATTTCATTAGGTGTTTTGCGACGTTGCGCTCCCTCAACCATTGAGATCATTCGGTCAAGAAAAGTTTCACCGGGATTAACGGTACACTCAACGATCAGCCAGTCTGACAATACACGGGTGCCCCCCGTCACTGAGGAGAAATCCCCACCAGATTCACGGATCACGGGTGCTGATTCCCCCGTAATTGCACTTTCATCGACGGAGGCACCGCCTTCAAGCACTTCACCGTCACAAGGGATGGTTTCACCCGCACGGATCAAAACGATATCACCTTTGCGTAGCTGGTCTGAATTGACGGTTTCTTGCGGGGCATCCAAGCTAGGGTTAGCAAGACGTACCGCACTGCTGAGTTTCTTAACCCCTTTGAGACTAGCCGCTTGTGCTTTGCTGCGCCCTTCTGCGAGCGCTTCAGCAAAATTAGCAAATAAGACAGTAAACCATAACCATAAGGTTATCATGCCACTAAACCAAGCATCCCCAGTACTATAATGGGTGAGCATCGCTAGCCATAACAGCGTGGTAATAAGACTACCGATATAGACCACAAACATGACGGGGTTTCGCCATTGAGCTTGCGGTGTACATTTTTTTATCGCATCAATAATCGATTGACGAACGAGTTTACGGTCAAAAAGCTGAGTTTTTTTACTGTTCATTTTATTTCCCTCATTATGCTGCTAACCCAATTTGCAAATGTTCTGCTATCGGACCCAGCGCAAGTGCGGGCACGAAAGTTAGAGCACCGATGAGTAAAATGGTTAAAATTAATAAGCCAATAAAAACAGGCCCATACGTCGGTAAACTGGCGGTACTTGCCATTTGAGGTTTTTTCATTGCTAATGAACCCGCGATAGCAAGAACAGGGAAGATGACACCAAAGCGGCCTAAGAACATGGTGATTGCCAGTGCAACATTGTAGAACGGTGTGTTTGCACTAAGCCCTGCAAAAGCACTTCCGTTGTTGTTGGCAGCAGAAGAGAAAGCGTATAGCACTTCACTAAAACCATGAGCACCAGGGTTAAAAATGGCAGCGCGGCCCACATCTGTCATTAAAGCGAGTGTAGTACCGCAAAGTACTAATGTCGGTGTAACTAAAATAGCAATAGCCACCATTTTCATTTCTCTCACTTCAATTTTTTTACCCAAATATTCGGGAGTACGGCCAATCATTAAACCGGCAATAAATACGGCAAGTAAAACAAAGAGCAACATGCCATACAGACCGGAGCCGACGCCCCCAAATACCACTTCACCAATCTGCATTAGCCACATTGGCACCATACCGCCTAACGCAGTAAAAGAGTCATGCATGGCATTGACGGCACCGCATGACGCTGCGGTAGTCACAACGGCGTATAATGCTGAGCCAAGGATCCCAAATCGGCTCTCTTTTCCTTCCATATTGATTGAGCTATTTGCCGCAAAATCAGCTAAAAAAGGGTTGCCAACATACTCGGCATAAATCACCGTTGTAGCCGCGATGACAAAAATAATCGCCATGACCCATAACAGGGCATTTCCTTGTTTGTTATCTCCCACGGAGCGACCAAAGGCAAAACATAAGGCTGTTGGGATCAAAAAGATCGCTAACATCTGTACGAAGTTAGTCAACGCCGTTGGATTCTCAAAGGGATGAGAAGAGTTTGCGGCGAAAAATCCGCCTCCATTTGTGCCCAAGAGTTTTATCGCTTCTTGAGATGCCACAGGCCCCATTGGAATGAGTTGAGCTGAACTATCTAGATTATTGCTTAAGACATAAGGCGAGAAATTCTGGATCACACCTTGGCTAACAAAAAAGAGCGCAAAAATAACTGCTAACGGTAAGAGTAAATAGAGCGTAATACGCGTGAGATCCACCCAAGCATTACCCAGCGTCTTACTGCTGTGGCGTGCAAAAGCACGGATCAGAGCGAACACGACTGCGATGCCTGTTGCTGCGGATAAGAAGTTTTGTACGGTTAATCCAGCCATTTGGCTCAGGTAACTTAAGCTGCTTTCACCACTGTAAGATTGCCAGTTGGTATTGGTTACAAAACTAATTGCAGTATTAAAAGCGAGATCCCAATTCATCCCTTGAAATTTTTGTGGGTTAAGAGGGAGGTTGCCTTGAAATAGCAGCAGAATAAAAAGTAACGCAAAGCCCAATGCGTTAAACAGCAAAATGGCGAATGCGTAACGTGACCAATTCATCTCTGCCATTTCTCGACCTGGCTGTTTTAGCCCACTGAAACGCCAAATGATCGTCTCAGTTTTGGCGATAAAGTGTGGCATATCGCCTTCTATTAATCGGGCAATAAATAGTCCGAGTGGTTTCGCGAGTACAAATAGCACCAGTAAAAAACTGGCAATAAGTAGTAATGCACTTGTGGCCATCTTAGAAATCCTCCGCGTTAAGCAGGGCATAAATGAGATAAACCAGCAGTAAAACAACGAAAACTGCCCCAATAATGGAAAGTAATGACACAGTCGTTTCTCCTTATTATTTCCATAGGAGTAGGGTAAGGATTACGTTGTAAAGAAGCTGATAAAAAGTCAGTTAGGGGTGTAAAAAAAGTATAAAAATCGGCAGTGTGACGCTTTGTTAATCGATGTTGTTAATTTATTGTGATCGTTTTGTTGTTTTTATTCATTTTGCTGTTAATTATTGTAATAAACCTACATTTTTTCTCAAAATTGACGATTTTTTTATCTTTTAAGTGGTCAGATCAGTAGTAAAATTACCAATAGAAGAGTATTATTAAGGCAGTTAATTTATCTTTCATACTATCTGTACGATTTTGGTCACTCTTGAATGGGTACTATGTGTAAGTTAGGGGCAAACTAAAATCGGCAAATAATGTGGCTACTGACAGGAGGATATCGATGTCCGCATATCACGAATATTCCCGGAATCAGGTGCTTTTACGCCGCACAGCAGCGTTAACCGCTGGCATACTTGCATTTCCGGTTATGGTTTTTCATCCACAACGCGCAAAGTTTTATAGCTACCTTTATAAAGTGTGGGCTAAAACAAGTGATAAGCCCGTTTGGCTTGAGCGCTCAGAAATGACCATGAATACTCATCGCTAATTGGCGATCCCGCTCCCCGCAACACTAGGTTGTGGGGGGAATATTAATTTCAAATGCTAGATTATTTAACCTGATCTATCTCCACCATTCCCTCTTTTTCTATGCCGATGAGGCGCTCATTAGCGCATAACTTTTCCTTTTTCATGGACCAAAGTATAATGCCGATTATGAAGCGACGGCGCGCCTTTAAATTTCAATTAAGACTCAATAGTCAGTAATGGCATGACATAGCGCACTTTGCAGGGCTTGTTGCTTTTTTCAACCACGCCTCCTTAGCGCTCCAAAATGAAAACCATGAGGCAGGAAAAACGATATCCTGTATACAAAAATGGCTTCATGGCTGATCCTCACGACCATTATGAATATAGTAGGGATCTTACCCTTTAGGGCGGGGAGGATGTCAAAAGCTAGACACTCTAGATAGCTTGTCACAAAACCAACCATTTTTGCTAGAACAGGCAAAACCGATGCAGTAAAAGGACAATATTATGCGTAACTTAGCGTTGGAAGAACTTATTAATAATGAGCTGAAAGTCAGCGAATTCCAAGACTATGCGCCGAACGGTTTACAAGTCGAAGGGCGTTCACATGTACAAAAAATTGTAACGGGAGTCACTGCCTGCCAAGCATTACTTGATAAAGCCGTTGAAATGAATGCGGATGCTGTCATTGTTCATCATGGTTACTTTTGGAAAAATGAACCCGTTGTGATCAAAGGGATGAAAAGAAAGCGTCTAAAAACGCTCCTCGAAAACGATATTAACTTATATGGCTATCATTTGCCTTTAGACGCACATCCTCACTTAGGAAATAATACCCAGTTGGCGCATATCATGGGGGTTAAAATTGATGGTCATATTGAGCCATTAATGCCATTTGGTTACTTTGATCAGCCGATTACGCCTGCTGAATTAACAGAACGACTGGAAACGCATCTTGGGCGTAAAGCACTCCATTGTGGTGATACGGGGAAACAAGAAATTCGCCAAATTGCATGGTGCACAGGGGGGGGACAAGGCTTTATTTTGCAAGCCGCGGAATTTGGTGTAGATGCTTTTGTAACAGGGGAAGTATCTGAGCAGACGATCCACATTGCAAGAGAAATGGGGATCCATTTTTACTCAGCGGGGCATCATGCGACTGAGCGTTATGGGATCAAAGCACTTACTCAGTGGCTGGTAGATAACCACGGGCTAGATGCGGTATTCATTGATATTGATAATCCTGCTTAAGTGTTATTTAAAATAAACATGTGCAGCCCAATCAATATTGGCGCTGCACATAGACAGTGAGTTGAATTTACTGTGTGCGATAGCGAAGGGATGATAGGCTGAGAATAATGCTGCCTATTACCAAAACCCCACCTAAATGTTGGCTCCAGCCTGCCACCATCAAACCTACCGCAAGTCCTATATAATAAAATAGCCCTAAAATGGCACCAGCAGTGCCTTTATTGTCGGAATAGCGGCTAAGTGCATGAGCTAGAATATTAGGGATTGCAATACCATAGCCAATGACGACCCCTATTACAGGCGCGATAAACCACACTGAATGCATTAGGATAAAAACTAGGCAACCACTTATTAGTGAAACAAAGCTTGATAGCTTAACTAATTTTTCTGGTGACCAATTTTTACCCAATAAATGGCGATTTAACGTCGAACCAATTCCTACACCTAACGCTAATAAGATCCCAGTTAGCCCAAATTGTTGTTGAGATAGCCCTAATTGTTCAAAATGAAAGGGCGCCAGTTGGTAATAACTGAATAAATTAATGTTGAAAAATGCTATCAATATCACATTTCTGACAATTTCTTTATCCCTAATCATGGTGAATAAAGTGGTTAAAAATGGGCTGTGTATCACATTTGCTGGTCGAGTTTCTGGAAGTCGATAACAAGACCACAACAATAACCCAATAGCTAAAACCGCTAAGCCAATAAAAACGGCTTGATAACCGCCACTACTGACTAATAATGAACCTGCTAACATACCCATTGCTGGGCTAATAGCTAGAGCGATCCCCATAATAGAGAATACTTTAGATAATTCATGGCCTTGATAACAATCACGCATGGCTGTTTGGGTGCCAATAGAGCCTACAGCTGCACCAAAAGCGGATAACATGCGCATAAGCAATAATAAATAAAAATGCGTTACAAATAAGGCTCCAATCGAGGCAACTCCATACAATAAAAGCCCTGCAAGTATTGTTGGACGGCGGCCTAGTGTGTCACACATTCTTCCCCAAAATACGACGCCGAATGCAAATGCAAAGAAATAGAGTGAAAGCGTCTGTGAAGCTTGTTCTGCATTAACATGGAAAGCGATAGCAATCCCCGTTAATGCTGGGCTGTATATGGTTTCAACGATTTGTGGAAACATCATTAAGGCAACAGCCAGCCATAATGAAAGAGGGCGTTTCATATTAATAATCCTATATCTGTCACTGATGGCGAGCAGTTTAGTTGTATTTTTACTGTCTTATTACAATAATAAAGACAATAAACATCAAAAATAGGACATGTTATGGCATGGCTTAATCAGCAAGATAAGTTTGAGACACATTGGTATCAAGCTCCGATATTAGGGATTGCAGCGGAGATGGGGCAACACGACTCAGGCTTTCATGCTCACGATATGGGGCAATTACTGTTTACGCAGCAAGGTTGTATCCGTATTTCATTGGAAAACCGCTTATCATTACTTCCTCCTGGCAGAGTGGCTTGGATCCCCGCACAGGTTGTTCATCGTGCGCAAATGCGGGCGTCTGTTGGCTATCGCTCCGTTTATCTAAGCCAACAGTTTGCTCAGCAAATAGGTAGTGAAGTCATGGTGTTAACGGTAACACCGCTATTAAGAGAGCTTCTTGAACGTATTGCTATTGCACCTTTTGATAGCCAGTGGCAAACAGGGCGGTTAGCCAATTTATTACCTGTGTTTATCGATGAATTGCAAAATGCGAGTAAAGAGCCGATGTTTATCGCTATACCGCAAGATCGCAGACTGAAACATGTCAATATGGAGCAGCTTCCTCCACCATTAGTCGCGCTGGCCCAAACCGTTGGAGCAAGTGAAAAAACGATTACACGTATTTTTTTGCGTGAAACAGGCATGAGTTATCAGGTTTGGCGCCAACAATGGCGTTTTATAAAGGCTGTAGAGCTTCTTGCTCAAGGGAAGCCCTACCATTTTATCACTCAAGAATTAGGGCTAACGAGTGATAGCGCATTTATTAGTTTTTTTAAAAAAATGAGTGGTGTTACACCAAAAGAATACCAATCAACTAGCTAAATCATGCGATAGAAAAGCCCCGATTTTCGGGGCTTTGGTATGTAGGGAATCGAATCGTTTTAGTGAGAATATTATTTTTTTGATAGGTTAGAGTTAAACTCACGTTTCCCGTAGCCAGTATATAGCTGGCGAGGACGTGCGATTTTCAGACCATCATCATGCATTTCGTTCCAGTGTGCAATCCAGCCGATAGTCCGTGCAATAGCAAAGATCACGGTGAACATAGATGATGGAATACCCATTGCTTTCAGGATGATACCTGAATAGAAGTCAACGTTAGGATACAGTTTTTTCTCAATGAAGTATGGGTCGTTTAGTGCAATACGCTCCAGTTCCATCGCCACTTCGAGTAGGCTATCGTTCAGGCCAAGCTCATTTAGAACTTCATGGCAGGTTTCACGCATAACAGTCGCGCGTGGGTCATGGTTTTTATAAACACGGTGACCAAAGCCCATCAGACGGAAAGAGTCATTTTTATCTTTCGCACGCTCAATAAATGCTGGAATGTGTTCAACAGTTTGAATCTCTTCCAACATACGTAGACAAGCTTCGTTAGCACCACCATGAGCAGGTCCCCATAGCGAAGCGATACCCGCAGCAATACATGCAAATGGGTTTGCACCGGAAGAGCCAGCAGTACGTACGGTTGACGTTGAAGCGTTTTGTTCGTGGTCGGCGTGTAGGATTAAAATACGATCCATTGCGCGCTCAAGCACTGGGTTAACCACATACTCTTCACATGGTGTAGAGAACATCATGTACAAGAAATTACCTGCATAAGACAGGTCATTACGAGGGTAGACGAAAGGTTGACCGATGGAGTACTTGTAGCACATCGCCGCAACCGTTGGCATCTTAGACAGCAGACGATACGCAGTGATTTCACGGTGGCGAGGGTTGTTAACATCCAGCGCATCGTGATAGAAGGCTGCTAGCGCACCTGTCACACCACACAATACTGCCATAGGGTGTGAGTCGCGGCGGAAGCCTGTAAGCATACGGGTAATTTGCTCATGGATCATGGTATGGCGAGTTACCGTATTCTTAAAGGTATTGTATTGTTCTTGCGTTGGCGCTTCGCCGTATAACAGGATGTAGCAAACCTCTAAGTAAGAGGCTTCGGTTGCCAATTGGTCAATTGGAAAACCGCGGTGCAGCAGAATGCCTTTATCACCATCAATGTAAGTGATTTTTGATTCACATGAAGCAGTAGAGGTAAATCCAGGGTCGTAGGTGAAATACCCTTTTGAACCTAAAGTTCGGACATCGATAACGTCTTGACCGAGAGTTGGGGTTAGAATGTCTAGTTCAATTGTACTTGCACTCTCAGTCGTTAGCTTAGCTTTGTTATCAGCCATTTACGGTCTCCTTAGCGCTTGATAATCAACACCCAACAACCAGAACTCAGCGTTATACTGCGTCTTTACACATTGTTCTACCGGTGTGTTGTGGAAATCAGCTAGCTATCACATTAAATCCTGAAATCTGACTACCGATGACAATGTCTTTTAGGTTGTTTACGAGTGTGTAGATGTTATGTTCTTTTTGTTGTTTTCCCTACAATATCATTATTTTTAGTAAGGGAAACTAGTTTCATAACTTTTCAGTTTTCTTTCACGCCGATTGAGATATTGGCGACGTTCAGATAATTCTACCAGCCATATATGTAAGATAAATGTTGAATCATTGTCAAATAAGATAAGCACATTTATATAAAATGTTTAAATCGTGATCCCTCTCACTGTTCGGGCTAAATGTCACCAAACATTTTGTGTGGGAATTGTAATAGCAATGTGAAGACTTTATACTGGCAGCAGGTCTCCGGATTACCCTGATGTAGGAGTTCCAGCGTAATCAGTATGCAACTCTACTTGAACATGATGGACTAACGTTTAGCTTAAGTTGCATTTTGTACCCCTGTCGCTGTCCATTTCCGCCCCAGGTCCGGAGGAAGGAAAATAATAAAGAGCTGTGTGGGCAAAATTGTGAAAAAACAAAGACCTGTCAATCTTGATCTGCAGACGATCCACTTCCCGATCACTGCAATCTCTTCGATCTTGCACCGTGTCTCTGGCGTCATTACTTTCATCGCAGTTGGTATTCTGCTTTGGTTGTTAGGGACATCTCTCTCCTCTCCAGAAGGCTTTCAATACGTATCCGAAATAATGACCGGCTTTTTTGCTAAGTTCATTCTTTGGGGAATTCTAACAGCATTGGCTTACCACATTTGTGGTGGTATTCGTCATATGCTGATGGACTTCGGCTGGGTTGATGAAACACTAGCCGCAGGTAACTCATCTGCAAAAATCACGTTTGTTATTACTGTCGTTCTGGCAATTCTGGCGGGGATATTAGTATGGTAAGTAATGCTTCAGCTTTAGGCCGCACTGGTATTCAGGACTGGCTGTTAATCCGTGGTTCAGCGATCGTTATCGTACTCTACGTACTGTATCTTGTTGGCTTTATTGCCATCAACGATATCACTTATGAAACATGGCGTGGTTTCTTCGCATCTTCTGTGACGAAAGTATTTACTATCCTCACATTGTTCTCGATTTTAGTGCATGCCTGGATTGGTTTATGGCAGGTGCTCACTGACTATGTTAAGCCATTGGCACTACGTTTAGTGTTGCAGCTTGTTATTGTTGTTGCGCTGCTGGCTTACTTAATTTACGGAACAATTGTGGTGTGGGGTGCATAAATGAATCTGCCAATAAGAGAATTTGACGCTATCGTTATCGGTGCAGGTGGCGCAGGTATGCGCGCTGCATTGCAAATTTCGCAACTTGGCTTATCTTGCGCCTTGTTGTCAAAAGTTTTTCCAACCCGTTCTCATACGGTATCAGCGCAAGGTGGTATCACTGTTGCACTAGGTAACACTCACCCAGATAACTGGGAGTGGCACATGTATGACACCGTAAAAGGGTCTGACTATATCGGTGACCAAGATGCCATCGAATACATGTGTAAAACGGGTCCAGAAGCGATTCTTGAATTAGAACATATGGGCTTACCATTCTCTCGTTTGGACGACGGTCGTATTTATCAGCGTCCATTCGGTGGTCAGTCTAAAAACTTCGGTGGTGAGCAAGCGGCTCGTACCGCTGCTGCTGCTGACCGTACTGGTCATGCTCTGTTGCATACGTTGTATCAACAAAACCTGAAAAACCACACCACTATTTTTTCTGAGTGGTATGCCCTTGATTTAGTTAAAAACCAAGATGGCGATATCGTTGGTTGTACGGCAATTTGTATGGAAACTGGCGAGCTAGTTTACTTCAAAGCTAAAGCAACGATCCTTGCAACAGGTGGTGCAGGCCGCATCTATCAATCCACAACAAACGCTCACATCAATACGGGTGACGGTGTTGGTATGGCTGCCCGTGCGGGTGTGCCACTACAAGATATGGAAATGTGGCAATTCCACCCAACAGGTATCGCAGGTGCAGGGGTTCTGGTAACAGAAGGCTGCCGTGGTGAAGGTGGATACCTATTGAATAAAGACGGCGAGCGTTTCATGGAGCGTTATGCGCCTAACGCGAAAGACCTTGCTGGTCGTGACGTTGTTGCTCGTTCAATTATGATTGAAATCCGTGAAGGTCGTGGCTGTGATGGCCCTTGGGGACCTCACGCGAAATTGAAATTGGACCACTTGGGTAAAGAAGTTCTGGAATCACGCCTACCGGGTATTCTTGAGTTATCTCGTACCTTTGCTCACGTTGACCCAATCAAAGAGCCAATCCCAGTTATCCCAACGTGTCACTATATGATGGGCGGTATCCCAACTAAGGTTACAGGTCAAGCGATTCGTTATAACGAAAAAGGCGAGGATGAAGTCATTCCAGGTCTGTTCGCTGTGGGTGAAATTGCGTGTGTATCTGTACACGGTGCTAACCGCCTTGGTGGTAACTCATTGCTCGACTTAGTGGTATTTGGTCGTTCTGCGGGTCTACACCTGAAAGAGTCACTGATGGAGCAAGGTTCAATGCGTGAAGCATCTGAATCTGACATTGATGCTGCAATGGCTCGCTTTAACCGCTGGGAAAATGCACGTACGGGTGAAGATCCTGTTGAAATCCGTAAAGCGCTGCAAACCTGCATGCAACATAACTTCTCGGTATTCCGTGAAGGTGATGCAATGGCGAAAGGTTTAGAAGAGCTGAAAGTCATCCGCGAGCGTTTGAAAAATGCACGTCTTGATGACACATCGACCGAGTTCAACACTCAACGTATTGAATGTTTAGAGCTGGATAACTTGATGGAAACAGCTTATGCAACAGCACAAGCTGCAAACTTCCGTACTGAAAGTCGCGGAGCGCATAGCCGTTTCGACTATCCAGATCGTGATGACGTTAATTGGCTGTGTCACTCATTGTATTTACCGCAATCTGAAACGATGACGCGTCGTGAAGTGAACATGCAACCTAAGTTGCGTGAACCCTTCCCGCCGAAAGTACGTACTTATTAATGCGTGGTGTTAATCCAGTTGCGGAGAAATGAACTATGAAACTTGAATTTTCGATTTATCGCTATAATCCGGACGTAGATAACGCGCCACGTATGCAAGATTACACGCTCGAAGTGCCTGAAGGGCGTGACATGATGTTGCTGGATGCGTTGATCCAACTGAAAGAGAAAGATCCAACATTGTCATTCCGTCGTTCTTGCCGTGAAGGTGTATGTGGCTCTGACGGCGTTAACATGAATGGTAAAAATGGTCTGGCTTGTATCACACCCCTGTCTGCGTTGACTCGTAGCGGAAAGAAAATTGTGATCCGTCCATTACCAGGTCTGCCTGTTATTCGTGACCTGATTATCGACATGAGCCAGTTCTATACTCAATACGAAAAAATTCGTCCGTATCTTATTAATGATAATAAGAACCCACCGGCGCGTGAGAATTTACAGTCACCGGCACAGCGTGAAAAACTCGATGGATTATATGAGTGTATTTTGTGTGCATGTTGCTCAACTTCTTGCCCATCGTTCTGGTGGAACCCGGACAAATTTATTGGTCCAGCAGGTCTTTTAGCTGCATACAGGTTCCTAATTGATAGTAGAGATACTGAAACAGATGCTCGATTAGATGATCTGAACGACGCTTTTAGTGTTTTCCGCTGTCATAGCATCATGAATTGTGTCAATGTATGTCCTAAAGGACTAAATCCAACGAAAGCTATCGGGCATATTAAATCTATGTTACTAAAACATAGTGCATAAAACCGATTTAACCTGCGGTACGAAAGTACCGTAGGTTATTAAATAGTAAAAAGTAAAAGCAAAAAAGTGAAAGTAATAAGCCAAACTGCAAATGATGAAGACGCGAGCAAACTCGAGGAACCTTTAAAAACTGCAGTCAGTTTTTAAAGGTTCCTTAAAAGGGGAGCCCGGAGTGATAAAGGGAAACCCAAAGTGAGAACATGCATAAAGCACGTCCAGAAGAACCTTTATCGAGGCCGCTTAAACGCGGCAATTAGTTAACCACGGCGAAAACTAAAGCTGTAAAAGCTTAAGGGATCACAATGCAGAACGGCGTAATGAAGGACTGGCTGGATTCGAGCTTTCTGGCAGGCGCGAACCAGACTTACATAGAACAACTCTATGAAGATTATCTAACTGACCCCAATTCTGTTGATGCTGGCTGGAGAGAAATCTTCCAGCAACTGCCTGGAGCAGGCACCAACGCTGAGCAATTCCACTCACAAGCACGCGAATATTTCCGTCGCTTAGCAAAAGACTCGACTCGTTATCATACCTCTGTTAGCGATCCTGCAATCGACGCAAAACAAGTAAAAGTTTTGCAGTTGATTAACGCATTCCGCTTCCGCGGGCATCAAAATGCAAATCTTGACCCATTAGGTTTATGGAAACGTGAATCTGTTCCCGATTTAGATCCAGCATTCCATAATCTAACGAAAGAAGATTTCGACGAAACATTCAATGTGGGTTCTTTTGCGATTGGCAAAGAGACCATGAAACTTAGCGACCTGTATGATGCACTGAAACGTATTTATTGCGGTTCTATTGGTGCTGAATACATGCATATCACAAATACTGAGGAAAAACGCTGGATCCAGCAACGCCTCGAGTCTGTGAATGTCGCTGAGCAATTTACGAAAGAAGAAAAACGTCGCTTCTTAGCTGAATTAACAGCAGCAGAAGGGCTAGAGCGTTATTTAGGCGCTAAATTCCCAGGTGCAAAACGTTTCTCATTGGAAGGTGGTGATTCACTGATCCCAATGCTGAAAGATTTGATTCACCATGCGGGTAAACAAGATACGCGTGAAGTTGTACTAGGTATGGCTCACCGTGGTCGCCTTAACGTTCTTATCAACATTTTAGGTAAAAAACCGGCTGAACTATTCGATGAGTTCGCAGGTAAACACAAAGACCACTCAAGTGCTGGTGACGTTAAATATCACCAAGGCTTCTCTTCTGATTTCCAAACCGAAGGCTCACGTGTTCACTTAGCATTGGCATTTAACCCATCTCACCTTGAGATAGTTAGCCCAGTTGTTATTGGCTCTGTCCGTGCTCGTCGTGACCGTCTTGATGAAGGCCGTAGCAATATGGTGCTACCAATCACCATCCATGGTGACTCTGCGGTAGCAGGCCAAGGCGTTGTTCAAGAAACACTGAACATGTCTCAAGCGCGTGGTTATGAAGTTGGTGGTACTGTACGTATCGTCATTAACAACCAAATCGGTTTCACAACGTCTAACCCGAAAGATACTCGTTCAACAGAGTATTGTACTGACATCGCGAAGATGGTCCAAGCACCTATCTTCCACGTGAACGCTGATGATCCAGAAGCGGTAGCATTTGTCACTCGCTTAGCACTAGATTTCCGTAATACCTTTAAACGTGATGTGATGATTGACCTCGTTTGTTATCGTCGTCATGGTCATAACGAAGCTGATGAGCCAAATGCAACTCAGCCAATTATGTATCAAAAAATCAAAAAACATCCGACCCCACGTAAAATCTATGCTGACCGTCTAATTGAAAGTGGTGTTGTGACTGCTGATGAAGTCACTGAGATGGTTAATTTGTACCGTGACGCGCTAGATAGAGGCGACTGTGTCGTTGAAGAGTGGCGTGAAATGGGGCTACATTCTTATACATGGGAACCGTACCTGAACCATGAATGGAATGAAGAATACAAATCCACATTTGATTTAAAACGCTTGCAAGAGCTTGCGGTTAAAACCAGTACTATCCCTGCTGAAGTTGTCACTCAGTCTCGTGTTGAGAAAATTTACTCTGACCGTGCTGAAATGGCAAAAGGCGAAAAACCTCTTGATTGGGGCGCAGCAGAAACATTGGCATATGCAACCTTGGTTGATGAGGGTATTCCTGTTCGTCTATCTGGTGAAGATGCTGGCCGTGGTACGTTCTTCCACCGTCATGCTGTTGTTCATAATCAAACGAACGGTTCAGTATATGTACCGCTGCAAAATATCCATAACGGGCAAGGCGTGTTTAATGTTTGGGACTCAGTTCTGACAGAAAACGCGGTGTTGGCATTCGAATATGGCTACGCGACGACAGAACCACGCGCTCTGACGATTTGGGAAGCTCAATTTGGTGACTTCGCAAACTGTGCGCAAGTGGTTATCGACCAATTTATTAGCTCAGGTGAGCAAAAATGGGGTCGTATGTGTGGCTTGGTAATGCTTTTACCACACGGTTATGAAGGCCAAGGCCCAGAGCACTCCTCTGCACGTTTAGAGCGTTATCTGCAACTGTGCGCAGACCAAAACATGCAAGTGTGTGTGCCGTCAACGCCTGCTCAGGTTTATCACATGTTACGCCGTCAGGCACTACGCGATATGCGTCGTCCTCTGATTGTGATGTCACCTAAATCACTGCTGCGTCATCCATTAGCGGTATCAAGCATGGAAGAGCTGGCGAATGGTAAATTCCTGCCAGTAATCGGTGAAATAGATGAAATCAATCCGAAAAACGTGAAACGCGTCATTCTGTGTTCAGGTAAAGTTTATTACGATCTGTTAGAACAGCGTCGTAAGAATGAACAAACAGATGTTGCTATCGTGCGTATTGAGCAGCTATATCCGTTCCCACACGAAGATATTCAGCAAGCGCTGGCGCAATATGCGCATGTTAAGGATTTCGTATGGTGTCAAGAAGAGCCATTGAACCAAGGCGCTTGGTATTGCAGCCAACACAACTTCCGTGAAGCTATCCCAGCAGGGGCGACTTTACGTTATGCAGGTCGTGCTGCTTCTTCATCTCCAGCAGTTGGTTATACGTCCGTTCACCAAGAGCAGCAACAAGCTCTGGTTAATGACGCGTTGAACATTGAATAATTAAAGGATAGAAAATGAGTAGTGTAGAAATTCTTGTTCCAGATCTTCCTGAATCCGTTGCTGATGCTACGGTTGCCACATGGCATAAAAAACCAGGTGATAGCGTTGAACGTGACGAAGTGCTGGTTGAAATCGAAACGGATAAAGTTGTACTAGAAGTTCCTGCAAGTGAAGCGGGTGTACTAGAAGCTATCGTTGAAGACGAAGGTGCAACAGTGTTATCTAAACAACTGTTAGGCCGTATTCGTTTGGGTGATAGCACTGGCATGCCAGCGGATGTGAAACCTGCTCAAGAAGCTGCACCTGCACAACGTCAAACGGCGAGCTTGGAAGAAGAGAGCAATGATGCACTGTCTCCAGCGATCCGTCGCTTAGTTGCAGAGCATGATCTTAACCCAGCAGATATTAAAGGCACGGGTGTTGGTGGTCGTCTGACTCGCGAAGATGTTGAAAAACATTTAGCAGCGAACAAATCAGCGCCTGCTGCTAAAGCACAAGCACCTGCTGCTCCACAAGCGCCACTGGCACATCGTAGCGAAAAACGTGTACCAATGACACGTCTGCGTAAACGTATTGCTGAGCGTCTGTTGGAAGCGAAAAACAGCACTGCGATGTTAACAACCTTTAACGAAGTTAACATGCAGCCAATCAAAGATCTGCGTAAGCAATATGGTGAAGCGTTCGAAAAACGTCACGGTGTGCGTTTAGGCTTTATGTCTTTCTACATTAAAGCAGCGGTCGAAGCACTGAAACGTTATCCAGAAGTGAATGCTTCTATTGACGGTACAGATGTGGTTTACCACAACTATTTCGACATCAGTATTGCGGTATCGACACCTCGTGGTCTGGTAACACCAGTATTGCGTGACGTTGATGCGATGAGCATGGCTGATATCGAGAAGACAATTAAAGAACTGGCTGTTAAAGGTCGCGACGGTAAATTAACGGTTGAAGACTTAACTGGTGGTAACTTCACTATCACTAATGGCGGCGTATTTGGTTCTCTCATGTCCACACCTATCATTAACCCACCACAAAGTGCAATCTTAGGCATGCATGCTATTAAAGATCGCCCTATGGCGGTTAACGGTAAGGTCGAAATTCTTCCAATGATGTACCTTGCATTATCTTATGACCACCGCCTAATTGATGGTAAAGAGTCAGTTGGCTTCTTAGTGGCTATCAAAGATATGCTGGAAGATCCAACTCGTTTACTGCTGGACGTATAGCAACATAACAGGGCAGGGGCATACCTGTCCGGTCTGAAGTAACCGATGCAACCGGCTCCCGCCGGTTGCTAAATCAGTAACAATTGCAGGAGGCGAATAAACGCCTCTTCAGACTCAATTATGGATAGAACATCATGAATTTACACGAGTATCAGGCAAAACAGCTTTTTACACGCTACGGTTTGCCAGCACCAACGGGTTATGCCTGCTCATCAGCAGATGAAGCTGTAGAAGCGGCTAAAAAAATCGGAAACGGCCCATGGGTTGTTAAATGCCAAGTTCACGCAGGTGGACGTGGTAAAGCTGGCGGCGTTAAAGTCACAAGCAATATCAACGATATCAAAGAATTTGCTGAAAAATGGTTAGGTAAAAACCTTGTTACTTACCAAACAGATGCAAATGGTCAGCCTGTTAACCAAATCCTTGTTGAACATGCGACAGATATTGCTAAAGAGCTGTATTTGGGTGCAGTAGTTGACCGTGGCACACGTCGTGTTGTGTTTATGGCTTCTACCGAAGGTGGTGTTGAGATTGAGAAAGTTGCTGAAGAAACGCCAGAACTGATCCACAAAGCAGTTATCGACCCATTAACAGGTCCTATGCCTTTCCAAGGCCGTGAATTAGCATTTAAATTAGGCTTAACGGGTAAACAAGTTAGCCAATTCGCTAAGATCTTCATGGGCCTAGCGACTATGTTCTTAGAGCGTGACCTTGCTCTAATCGAAGTCAACCCATTAGTTATCAATACTGAAGGCGACCTAGTTTGTTTGGATGGTAAATTAGGTGTTGATAGCAACGCACTATATCGCCAAGCAGAAATGCGTGAAATGCATGACCCATCTCAAGAAGATGCGCGCGAAGCACAAGCTGCACAGTGGGAACTGAACTATGTTGCACTTGATGGCAACATCGGTTGTATGGTTAACGGTGCAGGTCTTGCAATGGGAACCATGGATATCGTTAAACTGCACGGCGGTGCACCAGCTAACTTCTTAGACGTTGGTGGTGGCGCAACTAAAGAACGCGTAACTGAAGCATTTAAAATTATCCTTTCAGATAAGAGCGTTAAAGCTGTTTTCGTTAACATTTTTGGTGGTATCGTTCGCTGTGACCTGATTGCAGACGGCATCATTGGTGCAGTAGAAGAAGTTGGCGTGAATGTACCAGTAGTGGTTCGTTTAGAAGGTAACAATGCAGAGTTAGGTGCGAAGAAACTGGCTGATAGCGGTCTGAATATTATCGCAGCAAACAGCCTGACGGATGCAGCTAAGAAAGCAGTAGCAGCGGCGGAGGCCAAATAATGTCTATTTTAATCGATAAAAACACCAAAGTAATTTGCCAAGGTTTCACTGGCGGTCAAGGTACTTTCCACTCCGAACAAGCGATTGCTTACGGTACTAAAATGGTTGGTGGTGTGACTCCGGGTAAAGGTGGCACAACTCACTTAGGCCTACCTGTATTTAATACTGTTCGTGAAGCTGTAGAAGCGACAGGCGCAACCGCTTCTGTTATCTATGTTCCAGCACCATTTTGTAAAGATTCTATCTTAGAAGCAATTGATGCAGGCATTAAACTGATTATCACTATTACTGAAGGTATCCCAACGCTGGATATGCTGACTGTGAAAGTGAAATTAGATGAAGCTGGCGTACGCATGATCGGTCCAAACTGCCCAGGTGTTATCACGCCGGGTGAATGTAAAATTGGTATCCAACCAGGTCATATCCATATGCCAGGTAAAGTCGGTATCGTTTCACGTTCAGGTACGCTGACTTATGAAGCGGTAAAACAAACGACAGATGCAGGTCTTGGCCAATCAACTTGTGTTGGTATCGGTGGTGACCCAATCCCAGGTTCAAACTTCATTGACATCCTGAAGATGTTCCAAGAAGACCCACAAACCGAAGCAATCGTCATGATCGGTGAAATCGGTGGTAACGCAGAAGAAGAAGCGGCTGCTTACATCAAAGAGCACGTAACTAAGCCAGTTGTTGGTTACATTGCAGGTGTAACAGCGCCTAAAGGTAAGCGTATGGGCCACGCTGGTGCGATTATCGCTGGCGGTAAAGGTACAGCTGACGAGAAATTTGCTGCATTAGAAGCTGCGGGCGTGAAAACAGTACGTAGCTTGGCAGACATTGGCGATGCTGTGAAATCAATGTTGGCAAAATAAGCTCTCGCTTAGCATAAACATTTAAAACAGTGAGGCTCGTATTCCAAAAGAATACGGGCCTTTTTTGTTGTGCGTGGAGCACTAAATACAGAGGGATAACACAGGTGCTGTTATCGATAAATTAGCGGATTATCGCAGTGTGGATACGTGAGATGGAGTGTCGTACTCTTTTTAGCGGCCTAGTTTTTTTAGATTTAATTGTACTATGCAACTACCCTTTAACGGGTTCCAATTATCGCCGTTTGACGGTTATTTATACTGCTTAAATGTTGTACTCTAGTCTTAAATTGGGTGTTTTTCACTCAATGTGATTAAATATACTACTAAAGTGCCATTTTTAATAACGGATGCTTAGTCTTAATTAATAAATCTAAAATAGTCAAATAAGCAGAGATTATTTAGTAATTAATAAAATTCATAATAAAAACCAAATAGGCTAATATTATAAATTAAATTATCTTTTTATGAAGTTTTAAATAAAAAGTTAATTTTTTAGGCTCTCTTTTAGAAAATTAAGAATATTTGTACTATTATCAATAACAGACAATTAACATTTAAATAACCATTAATTGATGATAAGGATAATCGCTTAACAATAATCAAAAAAGTTGACGCAAATCAATTCATTAGTACTAGCATTATTTTTATAATTTGCTTAAATTGGTGTGCGATCAAATACTCATTTTTCTATTATAGGGTATAATTATTGATATATATTCAGAATTCAAATCTGAATCACGCAAAAGAAGTTTATTGTATGTGAAGATAAGCGTACTATTATTATAGTGTCGTTAGAGTTTTTGATTTTGTTAATTATTTGTTGTTTTGAGGCATTTTTTGCTGGTAGTTAAGAGGCTTTCTTTAATTGTATTGGAAGCTGGGTTGCCGCAAGTCGGTGTCTTCCTGCTAGGAGCAAGGAGTCAAGATGTTTGATATTGTCGAACTGTCAAGATTACAGTTTGCCTTAACTGCGATGTATCACTTCCTGTTCGTACCACTAACGCTTGGTATGGCGTTTTTGCTTGCGATCATGGAAACGGTATATGTGCTGTCTGGTAAGCAAATTTATAAAGATATGACTAAATTCTGGGGCAAGTTATTTGGTATTAACTTTGCTCTAGGTGTTGCCACTGGTTTGACTATGGAGTTCCAATTCGGGACTAACTGGTCTTACTATGCCCACTATGTTGGAGATATCTTCGGTGCACCACTGGCAATCGAAGGTTTGATGGCATTCTTCCTTGAATCAACGTTTGTTGGTTTGTTCTTCTTTGGTTGGGATCGCTTAAGCAAAACTCAACACCTTGCGGTGACTTGGTTAGTTGCTTTAGGTTCTAACTTCTCTGCGCTGTGGATCCTCGTTGCGAACGGTTGGATGCAAAACCCTATCGCTGCAGACTTTAACTTCGAAACAATGCGTATGGAAATGGTCAGCTTCTCTGAGCTGGTCCTGAACCCTGTTGCACAAGTTAAATTCGTTCACACAGTTGCTGCTGGTTATTGTACTGGTGCGATGTTTGTTCTGGGTATCAGCTCTTACTATATGCTTAAGGGCCGTGACCTTGCGTTTGCTAAACGTTCATTTGCAATCGCTGCAAGCTTCGGTATTGCCGCTGTACTATCTGTTATCGTTCTTGGTGATGAATCAGGCTACGAAATGGGTGACGTGCAGAAGACCAAGTTAGCCGCGGTAGAAGCTGAGTGGGAAACGCATGCTCCACCTGCAGCGTTTAACCTGATCGCTTGGCCTGACACCGAAAAAATGGAAAACAAATTTGCAATTGAAATTCCATGGGTGATGGGTCTTATCACAACGCGTTCACTGGATACACCAGTTCTAGGTCTGAAAGATCTGATGAAGCAACACGAAGTTCGTATTCGTAACGGTATGATTGCATACGGTGAGTTACAACAACTTCTTGCGGGTAATAAAGACCCTGAGTTGCGTAAATCTTTCGAAGCGAACAAGAAAGATTTAGGTTATGGTCTTCTGCTGAAACAATACGCACCAAATATTGTTGATGCAACAGAAGCACAGATCCAAAAAGCGGTTAAAGATAGTATCCCGAATGTAGGTCCATTGTTCTGGGCATTCCGTATCATGGTTGGCGTAGGCTTCCTGCTGCTGATTATCATCGGTCTATCCTTCCTGTCAGTGGTACGCAACCGTATTGGTCAAAACAAATGGTTACTACGTACCGCATTGTTCGGTATTCCATTACCGTGGATTGCGATTGAATCAGGCTGGTTCGTTGCAGAATATGGTCGTCAGCCGTGGGCTATCGGTGAGGTTCTCCCTGTTTCCGTTGCACACTCAAACTTGACAACCCATGATCTGATTTTCTCTCTAGCTCTGATCTGTGGTCTGTATACACTGTTCTTAATTGCTGAATTGTTCCTGATGTTCAAATTCGCTCGTAAAGGGCCAAGCAGCCTGAAAACTGGCCGCTACCACTTTGAACAGAAAAACAACTCTGCACAAGACGTTCAGTAAACAGGAGTCCACTTATGTTTGATTATGAAGTTCTTCGATTTGTGTGGTGGATTCTAATCGGCGTTCTGCTGATTGGCTTCGCTGTCACGGATGGCTTTGACATGGGCGTCGGCTTCTTATTACCAATTCTAGGTAAAACAGATACTGATCGCCGTATCATGATTAACTCAGTTGCGCCGCACTGGGATGGTAACCAAGTTTGGTTGATCACCGCAGGTGGTGCGATGTTTGCAGCATGGCCACAAGTGTATGCTGCGGCATTCTCAGGTTTCTATGTCGCGATGATTTTAGTGCTTGCAGCACTGTTCTTCCGCCCAGTCGGTTTTGACTACCGTTCTAAGTTGGAGAATCCAAAATGGCGCAACATGTGGGACTGGGGTCTATTTATCGGTGGTTTCGTTCCACCATTAGTTATCGGTGTTGCGTTTGGTAACCTGCTTTTAGGTGTTCCATTCCAAATCGATAGCCAACAATATCTGACTTATACAGGTAACTTGTTCGGCCTACTGAACCCATATGGTCTGTTAGCTGGTGTTGTTAGCTTAATGATGATTGTGACTCAAGGTGCAACATACTTACAAATGCGTACGACTGGTGAACTACACCTACGTGTTCGTAAAGCAACTTATGTAACAGCATTATTAACTCTGCTGGCTTTCGCAGGTGCAGGTGCTTGGTTGGTTATGGGTATCGATGGCTACGTTGTGACTTCAACTATCGATACATTAAGCGTATCTAACCCACTGAACAAAACTGTCGAAGTTGCTTCAGGTGCGTGGTTGACTAATTTCAACAACTATCCTGTGCTGTGGGCATTACCTGCTCTAGGTGTGGTATTGCCACTGTTGACTATGCTGTTTAGTAAAGCAGACAAAAATGCGTTAGCGTTTGTGAGTTCATCTCTCACTATCGCTTGTATCATTTTAACTTGTGGTGTTGCAATGTTCCCATTCATCATGCCATCAAACATCATGCCAAATGCAAGTTTGACCATGTGGGATGCAACATCTAGCCTGTTTACTCTGCAAGTTATGACGGTTGTTGCGATTATTTTTGTTCCAATTGTATTGGCTTACACTGCGTGGTGTTACTACAAAATGTTTGGCCGTTTGGACAAAAACTTCATCGAAGGCAACAAGCATTCACTGTATTAAGGAGCATAACATATGTGGTATTTTGCCTGGATTCTTGGCACGCTGTTAGCTTGTAGTTTTGCAGTGATTGCAGCTCTAGCTTTAGAGCATGCGGAAGATAAAGCTGCTGCTAAAGATGGCGAGTAATAAATAATGCTGGTGGATAAAAGCTATCAGCTATTGGATAAGGGTCCGGTACGGATCCTTATCCTTATATTAGCGTTAGGGATTGCTGGGAGTGTCATGTGGGATCCAACCCAATTTGCGGCTAAAACCAGCTCATTTCTTATCTGGCAAGGGTTATTACTTATTTGGGCAACCTGTAGTGGCATGATTTTTGGTGTCGGATTTCGACCTAATAAATTGATTTGGCGACTACTTTTCCATCCTTTACCTGCCATCATTATCCTTATCTGGGGCTTGGTTAAAGTCTTCAGCTAATCTAATTGTCAATTATGGGTCTGCGGATCCATAATTTTTTTTTGATAACTTTACCCCTAGGTCATTCCAAAGCGCCACCGTCTTGAGTATAGTGGCACCGTTAATTAATTTAACCTAGGATGGAGTGATTGTTATGTTATTTCGTTGGCCTGTTCGCGTCTATTATGAAGATACGGATGCGGGCGGTGTGGTTTATCATGCACGTTATCTCGCTTTTTTTGAACGGGCTAGGACCGAGATGCTACGGGATAAAGGTATCAATCAACAAAGTTTACTGGCTGAGAATATCGGGTTTGTTGTCAGGAGTATGACAACGGACTTTGTCAGAGCGGCTCGGCTGGACGATTTATTGGAAATTGAGACACAAATCATTGAGATGAAGCGTGCCTCTTTAACCTTTCAACAAAGGTTAATTGATTCACAAGGTAACCTGCTTTGCGGGGCTACGGCCCTGATTGCTTGTGTGGACACATCAAAAATGAAGCCGACAGCGCTTCCTAAGTCTATTGTCGCGGAGTTTAAACAGTGACTGACATGAATATCGTGGATTTATTCCTAAAAGCGAGCCTATTGGTTCAGATCATTATGTTCGTTTTGATTGGTTTCTCTATTGCTTCTTGGGCCATCATTATTCAGAGAACAAAAATTTTAAATGCGGCAGCTCGAGAAGCGGAAGCGTTTGAAGATAAGTTTTGGTCTGGTATTGAGTTATCTCGCTTATACAAAGAAAGTCAGGCTCGCCGTGACTCGCTAAGTGGAGCAGAACAAATTTTCCATGCAGGTTTCAAAGAGTTTGTTCGTTTACACCAAGCGAATATTCATGCACCGGATGCTGTTGTCACCGGGGCATCTCGTGCTATGCGCATTTCGATGAACCGTGAGCTTGAATCCGTAGAAGCGCATATCCCATTTTTAGGGACGGTTGGTTCTATTAGCCCTTATATTGGTCTTTTTGGTACGGTATGGGGAATTATGCATGCCTTTATTGCATTAGGTGCGGTTAAACAAGCAACACTACAAATGGTAGCGCCGGGTATCGCTGAAGCGTTGATTGCAACAGCAATTGGTTTGTTTGCAGCAATCCCAGCGGTAATGGCATATAACCGATTAAATCAGCGAGTCAATAAGCTAGAACAGAGCTACGATAACTTTATGGAAGAGTTTCTGGCTATCTTACATCGCCAAGCATTCTCTGCTGATAAGAAATAATATGGGGAGATAAGCGAATGGCGCGCAATAGTCGCAGACGTGAGCTAAAATCCGAAATCAACATTGTTCCATTGCTGGATGTTTTGTTGGTACTGTTGCTAATTTTTATGGCGACAGCACCGATTATTTCACAAAGCGTGGAGGTTGATCTGCCGGATGCCGCTGAAAGCCAGACCGTATCATCAAGCGATAATCCACCGATTATTTTAGAGGTTGCGGGAGTTGGTCAATACAATATGTTAATTGATGGTGAGCGCTTAGAGCTACTACCACCAGAACAGATTGCGGCTGAAGCGAAAGCTCAGCTAGATAAAAATCCAAAGGCGATTTTCCTTATCGGTGGTGCAAAAGAAGTGCCCTATGATGAAGTGATTAAGGCATTGAATATTTTGCATCAAGCTGGGATCAAATCGGTCGGTTTAATGACTCAACCCATGTAATTGAGTGAGTAATGATTCTTTTTTTGGAAACCAATTGTGGGAAAGACAAAAGAGAAAAAAGATAATTTAAGGCTTTCTCTTCTAACGTCGCTTGCGTTGCACGTTTTATTGATAGGCCTAATTATAATTGGTTCCTTAGTTTCCGTTGTCAAACTTGGCGGCGGAGGGGAGGAGGGGACTGTCATCGATGCGGTGATGGTCGATCCCGGCGCGGTTGTTCAGCAATATAACCAAATGCAACAACAAGAAAATAGCGCTAAACAAGCAGCTAAAGAGCGTAAAGAGAAAGAGCGTAAACAAGAAGCTGAGCTAAGGGAAAAGCAAGAGCAGGAACAAAAACGTCTGCAACAGCTTGAGCAAGAGCGTATTCAAAGTGAACGAGAAGCGCAGGAGCGGCAAAAACAAGTTGAGCAGCAACAAAAACAAGCAGCTGAAGCGGCAAGAAAAGCGAAGGAAGAGCAAAAAATAGCGGAAGAAGCGGCGGCAAAAGCCAAAGCAGAAAAAGAACGCTTGATTAAAGAACAAGCTGCCGCGAAGGAAAAAGCAGAGGCCGAAGCGAAAAAAGAAGCTGAAGCGATAAAAGCGAAAGCAGCGGCTGATGCTAAGGCGAAAGCGGAAAAAGAGGCGAAAGAGAAAGCGGAGAAAGAAGCGAAAGCTAAAGCAGCTAAAGAAGCTAAGGCCAAAGCCGATAAGGAAGCAAAAGCCAAAGCAGCTAAAGAGAAAGCAGAGGCTGCAAAAAATTCCGCTGAGATTGATAATCTACTCGGTGATTTGACCTCTACAGGGCCAAGTCGTGAAGGTGGAGCGGCTTCCGCAGGCCAAGGTGGCGGTAAACGTTCTGGGGCATCCAATGCAGACGTTGAAAATTATGCAAGTAAAATAAAAGCCGCGATTCAGAGTAAGTTTTATGATTCAGATACTTACCGTGGACGTACGTGTGAACTTAAGTTACAAATTGCACCTGATGGCTTATTAGTAAGTATTACCCCTAAAAATAATGCTTCTAATGACCCAGCACTGTGTAGTGCAGCAATCAGAGCTGCAAACCTTGCAACGTTACCACGCCCACCGGCGGATGTGTATGAAGCATTTAAAAAACAAGGAAGTACAGTTGTATTTAGCCCAAAATAAGATAAGTCGGAGCTGTCTGTATTGAATTTATGTCTGCTATAGCATAAATAGTTCTTACAATATCTAGTTTTGTTAGTATACCTTTGTTAAAATTCAGCGAATTATTGTGGCAGTGAATACCACAGTAAGGGAGATAAGGATGAAGCAGGCTTTTAAAGTAGTTCTCGGGTTCCTCATGTTATGGGCAACAGTTGCTCAGGCTGAAATCCGTATTGAGATCACGGAAGGTGTTAATAGTGCTCAGCCAATAGGGGTTGTTCCTTTTAAATGGTCTGGCTCAGGTACACCTCCACAAGAAATCGGGCAAATTGTTGGTGCTGATTTACGCAATAGTGGCAAATTTAACCCTATTGAGCCTAGTCGTATGCCTCAACAACCTGCGACCGCTTCTGAAGTAGTTCCTGAGGCTTGGACAGCATTGGGGATTAATGCCGTTGTTGTCGGTCAAATCCAACCCGCGGCTGATGGCAGCTATGTGGTTAGCTACCAATTAGTTGATGTTGCTGGTAGCCCAGGCACGGTCTTATCTCAAAACCAGTATAAGGTCACTAAAGAGTGGTTACGTTATGCCGCCCATACCGCAAGCGATGAAGTTTTTGAAAAGCTGACTGGTATTCGTGGTGCATTCCGTACACGTATCGCCTATGTTGTGACTAATAAAGGCGGTCAATACCCTTATGAATTACGTGTTTCTGATTACGATGGCTATAACCAATTTACGGTTCATCGTTCTCCGGAACCTTTGATGTCGCCAACTTGGTCACCTGATGGTGAGCGTTTGGCGTATGTTACGTTTGAAAGTGGCAGTTCAGCACTGGTGATTCAGACGCTATCAACTGGCGCCGTTCGTCAGGTTGCATCATTCCCTCGTCATAATGGTGCTCCAGCGTTTTCTCCAGATGGGACTAAACTGGCTTTTGCTTTGTCAAAAACAGGTAGCTTAAATCTTTATATTATGGATTTAGCGAGCGGCCAAATTCGTCAAGTGACTGATGGTCGTAGTAATAATACAGAGCCAAGCTGGATGCCAGATAGTCAAACATTGGTCTATACATCTGACCAAGCGGGTCGTCCGCAAATTTACAAGATTAATATTAATGGCGGTAGCCCTGAACGTGTGACCTGGGAAGGTACACAAAATCAGGACGCTGATGTTAGCCCGGATGGATCTTTCATTGTAATGGTCAGCTCCGGCGGTGGTCAGCAGCATATCGCCAAACAGGATCTGGCGACGGGTAACGTTGAATATTTAACGAAAACGTTTCTAGATGAAACGCCGAGTATCGCACCTAACGGCACTATGGTTATTTATAGCTCCTCTCAAGGCTTGGGGACTATATTGCAGCTAGTTTCGACCGACGGGCGTTTCAAAGCGCGTCTTCCGGCAACCGATGGACAGGTTAAATTTCCTGCTTGGTCGCCGTATCTGTGATGCATAATAATAATGTGTGGCAAACTATTAAGGATCAAAACGATGCAACTGAATAAAGTGCTTAAAGGGCTGATGATCGCATTACCAATCATGGCTGTCGCAGCTTGTAGCTCTAACAAAAACAATGACCAAAATGGCGCGGATTCTTCAATGAACCAAACTAACAGCGGTCTGTCTGCGGAAGAGCTGGCACGTCAGCAAATGCAAGAACTGCAAAATAACAATATCGTTTACTTCGGTTTCGATAAATACAACGTATCTCCAGAATACGCTGATATGTTAGATGCTCATGCAGCTTTCCTACGTAACAACCCATCTGTTAAAGTTGTTGTTGAAGGTCATGCGGATGAGCGTGGTACTCCTGAGTACAACATCGCACTGGGTGAACGTCGTGCTAATGCAGTTAAAATGTACCTGCAAAGCAAAGGCGTAGCGGGTGATCAAGTTTCTCTGGTTTCTTACGGTAAAGAAAAACCAGCTGTGTTAGGTCACACAGAAGCTGATTACGCTAAAAACCGTCGTGCAGTTATTGCATACTAATCGATAAGCGAAATTATCTCTTATGAACAGTAACTTCAGACATTTATTTGTAGGTCTGTCGTTATTGGTTGGCGTAGCGGCCCCTTGGGCCGCTATTGCCCAAGCGCCAATCATTAATGTCGGATCCGGTTCATCCGGTGATCGTCTTACTCAGCTTGAGACGGCAGTTAACTCTCAAGGCCAGATCTTATATCAAATCCAGCAACAGATTGCTGACAACCAACGCGATATCGATACATTGCGTGGTCAGATTCAGGAAAATCAATATAAACTGAATCAAATTGTTGAGCGCCAAAAAGATTTGTATATGCAATTAGGTCAGGTGAGTGGCGGTACTACAGAATCATCAAATTCATCGGCAGCAGCGGACTCCTCCACTTCAGCACCTGCACCAGAAGCTTCTGGTGGTGGCGAAAAGGAAGATTATAATGCTGCAGTTGCGCTTGCGATGAAAAGCAAATCTAAAGCGCAAATCGATGAGGCCATCGGTGCATTACAAAGCTTTATTAAAAGCTATCCCAAATCCAGCTATCAATCTAATGCTAACTATTGGTTAGGGCAACTTAACTATAATAAAGGTAGCAAAGATGATGCGGCATTCTACTTTGCAACTGTTGTGAAAGAATATCCTAAATCCCAAAAAAGCAGTGAGGCTCTGTATAAAGTCGGCCTGATCATGCAAGACAAAGGGCAGAAGGATAAAGCAAAAGCGGTTTATCAACAGGTGCTGAAACAGTATCCGAATAGCGCTGGTGCTAAACTTGCAGAGAAAAAGCTTAGCTCACTTTAATGATTAACCCCGAAGAAGTAATTACCGAATATTTCGGGGTTAACCGTATGATAAGTGTGCATTCAATCGTTTTTTTCAAAAAAATCATTGCACCATCGTCAGAAATGAGTAATATAAGCCGCCGTTGACGCAAGAATAAGTTGTTAAGTTTAATGGGTCGTTAGCTCAGTCGGTAGAGCAGTTGACTTTTAATCAATTGGTCGCAGGTTCGAATCCTGCACGACCCACCATTAACAGCCTCTATTTCGTTAATGTGCTTTAAGATGTGTGAGTTAATTTAGTCGGTAGAACAAGAGCTCATTGAACGCTTGTTCGTATTAGGCCTCAAACACAATGAGTCACCCTGCACGACCGCCATCTTAAAATAGAAAAATCAGTTATATCAGATGGGTCGTTAGCTCAGTCGGTAGAGCAGTTGACTTTTAATCAATTGGTCGCAGGTTCGAATCCTGCACGACCCACCATCTTAAGATAACAAAATCCAGTCATATTAGATGGGTCGTTAGCTCAGTCGGTAGAGCAGTTGACTTTTAATCAATTGGTCGCAGGTTCGAATCCTGCACGACCCACCATCTATAGAAATGCCATTATCTTCAAATCCTTCCATTTTCTAGCTTAGTTAAATTGTGTTATTCAATCTAAAAGCCCATCAAGCAAAATAGCGCTATATTGGCCACAATGGCTCGTATGTGTCGATGATTTCCAGAAATGCGCCTGTATCCTCTCCTAATCGATTAATTATACCAGTATTAGGGTAAGGGGCGGCATTGGGAATGGACACGTGTAGACGCCGATTTTCAAACCTCTTCGTATGAGTAAGTCGATATTTAGTCGCGATCTTGTGGCTATCATCACCTAACTCTTGAGCAAAAACCATTCAGCCTGAGTTATTGTGTGGGTATTGACTTCTTTTTTTGAGAACTTACGCAAGGTATTACTGACCTACTTGGACTAGTCTAAATAAAACATCAATAACTGATCACCTTGTAAAATATAAATTATTTTATCTATGGCAAAGACTAGGAAAGGACTAGCGGATGAAAAAACTATTAGCAGTATTCTGCGCAGGGGCTTTTGTTTCAACCAGTGTATTTGCGGCGATCCCTCCCGGCAATGATGTGACAACTAAACCCGATCTTTATTATTTAAAAAACTCACAGGCTATTGATAGTTTAGCGTTATTGCCGCCACCACCTGAAGTGGGCAGTATCTTATTTTTAAACGACCAAGCGATGTATGAAAAAGGCCGTTTATTGCGAAATACTGAGCGTGGAGAACAAGCCGCTAAGGATGCTGATCTGGCTGCGGGCGGTGTTGCGAACGCATTTTCTGAAGCTTTTGGTTATCCCATTACCGAAAAGGATGCGCCTGAAATTCATAAATTGCTGACGAATATGATTGAAGATGCGGGGGATTTAGCAACTCGCTCAGCCAAAGAGAAATACATGCGCATTCGTCCATTTGCGTTCTACGGTGTTGCTACCTGTAACACGAAAGATCAGGACAAATTATCTAAGAATGGCTCTTATCCTTCTGGACACACCGCAATTGGCTGGGCATCTGCACTCGTATTGTCAGAAATTAACCCAGAAAACCAAGATAAAATTTTAAAACGTGGTTATGAACTTGGCCAAAGCCGAGTCATCTGTGGTTACCATTGGCAAAGTGATGTTGATGCAGCTCGTATCGTTGCATCGGGTGCGGTAGCAACTTTACACTCCAACCCTGAATTCCAAAAACAGTTACAAAAAGCCAAAGACGAATTTGCTAAACTGAAAAAATAGCTTTACTTAAAAACGATACCGCCCCATCAGTAACAACGAGAGGGGCGGTTTTTTATTGTGTTTTATATGGTAAAATCGCGTCAGATCCCTTCAGGCAATAAACTGTTATCTTGCAACATGCCAACTACCAGTGTTTGCATGCGCTGGCCAAGAGTGTGGTCGATGGTATAATTGAGCTGCTGGGCGACTTCCACCGTGATTTCATCAAAGCATTTCATCAACAGATGTAAGCTGTATGCAGCTTGTTGCGCATTACGGTAATCAAACAAGGTTTCCATTGCTTGGATAATGTGCTCTGGCATCCATTGTTGATATGCTCTGCCGTGATACCAAACATCTTGCTGCCCTTTACTTTTGTTTGAGACATAGCACTCTAACATCGTCAGTAGGGCATTTTTCATATCAACGTCTCTTGACCAAGCGCTCCAGAGTTCATTACGCGAAAGGGCAATCGCAACTTGATGTGATTCATACCAAAATTCGTTCACAATAAACGTGAATTTGTTTTGACTGAGTTGCTTAGGCGGAAGTTGTACCTGATCACTGTCGGGAAGGTTATCTGTGATACCGCTTTTATCGAGTAAAATGGTGTAGCCACGGGCATAAGTATTATCAAGCCCATATTGCTTCATCTTTTGCAATCGACTTGGCTCAGCAAAGGTAAAATCAACTTTTCTTCCTTGCTCGTAAATCGCTAAACAAGTCGGGCATTCAGGCTCATTTTCACCACCATTTGTAAGATGTAGAGCCACTAGAGGCTGACCAAATTGGTGTATCCATTGTTGGTCATGAAAAAGTGCTGTTACACCTGAACCGACTAATTCAATATCAATGTCTGAATAATGATCAATTTGTTGTTCTCTACCTCTTGAGCCTGTCAAAATGACGGCATCAATTCTAGGATCGAGCAAAGAAACGGAAATAATTTTATTGATTAAAGATGCAGGTGATTCCATAGCTAACCCATCGAATTTATTGATGTGGCTAAGATACCTGTAAAATGACTAAAATGCTAAAAAACTCGATAATTATCATGATTATTTAGTGAAATAGTGAGAAATCACGCCATCATCACCAAAAATCGAGAAGACTTCCTCAATGAATTGGGGTATCTTGTTTAGTATATAAAACAAAAATGTGGTTTTCGACCCATTTTATAGGCAATTTTAGATGTAAAATTGCATTATGCTAAACAGAGGCACAAGATGAGCGAGTTTATTGATTTTAACCAGTCGGTTTATCCGTTCCCTGCTAGACCTGCATTGCTAAGCTCAGAAGAGAAAGCATTTTATCGTGAGCGCATCAAAGCGTTATTGCTGGAAAAAAATGCGGTGATAGTTGCACATTATTATACCGATCCTGAAATCCAAGCATTGGCTGAGGAAACAGGTGGATGTGTTGCTGACTCTCTGGAAATGGCTCGTTTTGGCGCCCGTCATAGTGCATCAACCCTGCTAGTCGCGGGGGTACGTTTTATGGGGGAAACCGCAAAAATCTTAAGCCCTGAAAAAACCGTTTTAATGCCAACATTAGATGCCGAATGTTCACTTGATTTAGGCTGCCCAGAGGCGGATTTTGCGCGTTTTTGCGATCAGCACCCTGATCGTACAGTGGTGGTTTATGCGAATACCTCTGCGGCGGTGAAAGCACGAGCAGATTGGGTGGTGACATCCAGTATTGCGGTAGAATTAATCGAGCATCTTGATAGCCTAGGCGAGAAAATTATTTGGGCGCCTGACCGCCATCTTGGCCGTTATGTTCAACAACAAACAGGGGCTGATATTTTGTGTTGGCAGGGCGCTTGTATTGTTCATGATGAATTTAAAACCCAGTCTCTGAGCAAAATGAAAGCGCTGTATCCAGAAGCGGCGGTGCTGGTTCACCCTGAGTCTCCTCAAGCTGTTGTCGAGCTTGCTGATGCTGTCGGCTCGACAAGCCAATTAATCAAAGCGGCGCAAACGTTGCCTCATCCATCAATGATAGTCGCGACCGATAAAGGCATTTTTTATAAAATGCAGCAAGCGTGCCCTGATAAGTCTTTGTATATCGCGCCGACCGCGGGGGAAGGTGCGACATGCCGTACTTGTGCCCATTGCCCTTGGATGGCGATGAATGGTTTAAAAGCAATAGCACAAGCCTTAGAGAGTCACGGGGAGCAACATCAAATTTATGTGAGTGAAGCGCTACGTCAAAAAGCGATGTTACCTTTAAATAGAATGCTAGATTTTGCAGAGAGTCTAAAATAAAAGAGCACTATTGTTTATATCGAGGCCACGCGGAATCATAATGTGGCATGACATAGGGTTGAGAGAAGGATTTTGGGATGGATTTCTTTAGCACAAGTAATGTATTAGTGAATATTCCTCTATGGGATAGTGTGTATGAATTGTCATACATCGAAGCAGTAGGAACAGTGGCTGGTTTGTTATGTATTTTGCTAGCTAGTCTTGAAAAAACCATTAATTACTTGTTTGGTTTAATCAATGTGACGCTGTTTGGGGTGATTTTTTTTCAAATCCAACTGTATGCTAATTTACTTTTACAGGTATTTTTCTTTATCGCCAATATTTATGGTTGGTATGCGTGGAGCCGAGTGGATAACCAGCAACAAACGGAACTGAAAATTCGTTGGTTAAGCATGCCTAAGGCGACGATAACAGTGATCATCTCTTTATTTGTGATCATTTACCTAACATACAATATTGATTGGGTCTTTGGGGTATTGGCGGAATGGGCAATTAACATTTTGAATCTGTTTGGCGCTAACCTAACAATGCCTGTGTTAGAACCCGATGCATTTCCATTCTGGGATTCGACCATGACAGTATTATCTGTGGTTGCAATGATCCTGATGACGCGTAAGTACGTTGAAAATTGGCTTTTATGGGTGATCATCAACGTAATTAGTATTATCGTATTCTATAAGCAAGGGGTATATGCGATGTCATTAGAGTACCTCATTTTGCTAGGTATCGCGCTGAATGGTTCAAGGCTTTGGGTGAAATCGGCAAAACAAAACGGCTCTGTGCCCCTCTCATAAACCACAGTGACGAAAATTAACAATAAAACGGCTAAAGTAACATTATCGATGTTTTGCCGTTTTTATTGTTTTTTACTCTAAAATTCCCCCTAAATATGGGGCTATTGTGCTGTTTAATCGCCTTTAGCCTCATTTTATAATCTGAAAGCTTAAAACTAACTATTTCATACTAAGCTTGCCTGTTTACAGAAGGCGGCTGAACGGTTAGATTAAAATTTCGATACCTGTCGTCTTTCAAGTTGCAGCATTGTGAGTGGTAAGAGAATCTCTCTTCGCTTAAAAGTAAGTGTTTACCATCGGCCTGCTATTGGAATCCATAGGGTATGTAAATCATCTATATAAAAAAATAAACATTGGATTAACGGGTATGAATTATCAGAACGATGACGTCAGAATTAAACAAATAAAAGAATTATTGCCACCAATTGCGTTGTTGGAGAAGTTTCCAGCGACGGACAAAGCGGCGTTTACCGTTCATGAAGCACGTCTCGCCATCCATAATATACTGTCAGGCGAAGATGATCGCCTTGTGGTTGTGATTGGTCCTTGCTCTATTCATGATACTAAAGCTGCTCTGGAATATGCCGAGCGCCTTAATAAGTTACGAGAAGAACTCAAAGATTCGCTAGAAATTGTGATGCGTGTGTATTTTGAAAAACCGCGTACCACAGTAGGTTGGAAAGGGCTAATTAATGACCCTAATATGGACAATAGCTTTAATATCAATGAAGGGCTACGTATTGCCCGTGAACTATTGGTGAAAATTAATGACCAAGGCCTGCCGACCGCAGGTGAATTTCTCGATATGATCAGCCCTCAATATGTCGCTGACCTAATGAGCTGGGGGGCGATTGGTGCACGCACAACAGAATCGCAAGTACATCGTGAATTGGCTTCTGGTCTCTCTTGCCCAGTTGGCTTTAAAAATGGAACAGATGGCACGATTAAGATCGCTATTGATGCGATTAATTCAGCACGTTCACCGCATTGTTTCTTATCGGTCACCAAATGGGGGCATTCTGCAATCGTCAATACTAGCGGGAACCCAGATTGCCACATTATTTTACGTGGTGGTAAAGAGCCAAACTACAGTGCGGAACACGTTAAGGCGGTGCGCGAAGGGCTAGTGAATGCAGGTCTAACCCCCAGCATTATGATTGACTTTAGCCACGCAAACAGTAACAAGAAATTTGAAAGACAAATGATAGTTGCTGATGACGTCAGCGAGCAATTACGCCAAGGTGATCGCTCTATTACAGGTGTCATGATCGAAAGCCACCTTGTTGAAGGCAATCAAAGCCTAGAGTCAGGTGAGCCTCTGGTTTATGGGAAAAGCGTCACTGACGCATGTATCGGATGGGATGATACAGAAAAAGTATTGCGCCAATTGTCTGATGCGGTGATTGCTCGTCGCCAGAAGTAATCGATAGTATTTCATATAGGAAGCCAGAGTCTTGTTGCTCTGGCTTTTTTACGTTATTAGATAGGAGAGTCGTACTCTTTAGATTGGTAAACCGACAGGCAGCATACCACTCTCCTATTACTTATTATGAGATTAGAATCTCTAAAGCTATTGACCGATATGGTGTAGATAGCGATAGAGCAATCTAAACTTACTTTTTGGTTGTGTTGAGCTATTTTCGGATGAGTTCATGATGAACATAATCGCACTACCAAAAATAAAACGCCAAAATACCTTAAATCACGATCCGCTAAAAATACCTGTAAAAGGGGTTTTTGTGGCCTTTCTGCTCATGAATAAATAATGCAAGGAAAAATCAATATTTAAGATTTTTCTTGTCGAGCTATTCACTGTATTTACTCGTTATTATAGTTTGTTTATTTTTATTATCTTAGTTTTATATTTTTTGTTTTCAGTAAAAATGAACAAATCATTCAAAAAACTTCTCTTTCTTTAATAGTCGCTAAAGTAAATAATCCCTTTTCGATATTATAACTAAAGGGAAATATTAATGAGGAAGTTACAACTTGCATCGTTAACATTTGCATTAATCAGCACGATGGGAAGTGCTTTTGCGTCAACTAACCAAGAGGGATATTACGGTTCCGCACGACTTTCTAAAGTGTGGCAAAAAGCGGATAGTATGGATACGAGTCTCCGCCCAGGGATTGGCCAGTTTGTTTCTGGTGATGATAAAGATGATTTCTACAATGCTTCTCTTGCAGCGGGTTATCAGTATGGTAATGGCTGGCGTACCGAAGGGGAGTATAGTTTTAATAAAAAAGCGGAGTACACCAGTGGCTCAACCGCTTTTTCAACCAGCTTTAATCATCACAAAACGGAATCGCAGCGTTTAATGCTGAATGTTTATCGTGATTATGATATCTACCAAGGGATTTCAGTGTATGGCACCGTGGGATTGGGTGTTGCAAAAGTGAAATCATCGGGATGGCAAGGTAATGCCGCACGTCAATATGGTAGCAATACTGACACTAACTTAGCGTACTCGATTGGCGCTGGTGTAAGTTACGAGCCTATTGATAAATTAAATTTTGACTTGGGATATCGTTATATTGATTTAGGGAAAATCGAAAGCGGTATGAATCGTTTTGCCAATGCGCGTGGCATACAGGATGAGCAGATGAAAGCGCACCTTAAGTCACAAGAGCTTGTGTTAGGCGTTAGATATCTATTTTAATTTTTAACGTATTATTATTCATTGGAATATGTCATACAAAAAGGGTTGGCGATTAGCCAACCCTTTACTTTATTTAACTTTAATTATTTTGCTTTGCCTTGGTTGGCAACCGCTGCTTGTTTTGCAGCGATTTCATCTTGGTTGCCAAGATAGTAATGTTTGATTGGTTTCATGTTTTCATCAAACTCATAAACCAGTGGCACTGCTGTTGGGATATTGAGGTTAAGAATTTCTTCTTCGCCCATGTTATCCAAGTATTTTACCAGCGCACGCAGTGAGTTACCGTGAGCTGCAATAATCACTTTTTCACCCGCCGCAACACGTGGTTTGATCTCTTGTTCCCAGTAAGGCACAACACGCTCAATGGTTGTTGCTAAGCTTTCTGTTACTGGCAGTTCCTCGCTAGACAGTTTTGCATAGCGTGGATCGTGGCCTGGGAAACGTTCGTCATCTTTTGTTAGCTCAGGTGGCGTGATGGCAAAACCACGGCGCCAGAGTTTAACTTGCTCATCACCATATTTAGCCGCAGTTTCTGATTTATCTAGACCTTGCAGTGCACCATAGTGACGCTCATTTAGTTTCCAGCTCTTTTCAACAGGCAGCCATTGCTGATCAACCTGATCAAGGATGTTCCATAAGGTATGGATAGCACGTTTCAGAACTGAGGTATAGGCGAAATCAAAGACAAAGCCTTCATCTTTCAGCAGTTGGCCTGCATTTTTTGCTTCTTCACGGCCTTTGTCTGACAGCTCAACATCAGTCCAGCCAGTGAAACGGTTCTCTTTGTTCCACTCGCTCTCACCGTGTCTTACCAAAACCAGTTTAGTTACAGCCATAGCTTAAACTCCTATCAGTACATTCAAATTAAAATGAATCATTGCTGACTTACATTATAGGGATAGTCAATCCGAACGCTAGTCACAACTGATGTTTTACCCAAACCAAATCAAAAAAGTGATAGTCAGTCGGTTATTTGGATAAAAATCGTACCTTAATCAGCTTGTTTTTTATCCAGCAACCATTTTGACTGGGTAAGTAAAAAATAACAGATGCAATAGATTTAACCCGAAGTGAAACGATACAGCAAGCCATAATTTGCCACTCCACATCCATGCTAGTCCATAAATAATTCCTGCAAGGGTCGCAAAAAGGATCAGCAACGGGCCTCCCGCGAAATGCACAGCCCCAAACACTAAGGCACACACGACTAATGCAAGATAAGGGGAGCCAAACCATTGAGTGAGGCGCTGCTGGAGATAGCCACGAAATAATGCTTCTTCGGCTAATGAGACAAATAATAAATTGCAAATAATGAATGCAGGTAACCAAGTCGGCAAATGCCACTCAAAACCTAGTCCTCCCGCAATGGCAGCAACAACCAATAACATAGGAACGGCAATGATCAGTAACCACCATTGCCAAGGTTTTGCTGTTTTGGGGGCTTGAGCTGAAAATAGGCTGGGGAGACAAAATAACAAAACAAAAGGAACCAAGGCCTTATCAAAGTTAAAGTACATGGTAAATGGTCTGCTTTGCTCGCCAACAATCACGCTATCGAGGTATTTGAGGTTATGAAATCCTGGGAAAAAATGAATCAATAGGCCTACAGCGCAGATAACAAGCGTGACCTCGCTAATAACTTTGACCCAGACATGATATTGAAAGCGCCAACCTATCACGCCAATGACAGTAATAGCGACAAATAAGAGAATTGCTTGCCAACTTAGTACACCCGTAAATAGTGCTATTGTTGTCGCAAGTAAGAGTAAAAATGTGGCAATAAATCGATGCGTTGCAAGTGTTGTGAGTGAAGCCGCCAAAATAAACCAACTGGCCATACGTTGTTCCTAAAATCTATTCGAATTATTTAAAGCGGCACAGTGTAATTGTTTTCAGTTATTTTCCGAGGAAAAAGCACAGCTATTGGTCTGGAATGATAAAAAATTAATATAAATAAACAGGTTATATAGCTGAGTATTAAGTGTGCGAACTAATCATTAGATTAATTTAGGTCGATAATCGAACATTATCGACCCCAATGATGGCGCGGTTAGACCGTTTGTTGCTCGACAGTTTCTATGTCATAACGATATTTGCCGTTATCAGGAACAAACTTCAATCGATGGGTAATGCAAGTTGGCGCATCTTCTTGATGGTGAGTAACAAAAAGAAGCTGAGTCGTGCCTTGGCTGAGCATTACATCAATAAAACGTAGGACTAATAAACGGTTTAAACCATCTAGCCCTTGAAGTGGCTCATCTAAAATCAAAACAGCCGGATGTTTGACTAAGGCGCGTGCGATAAGCACAAGTCTTTGCTGACCCCATGATAAGCTATGGAAAGGTTGTTGTGCTGTTTGTGAGGGAAAACCGAGTAGGGCTAGCCACTCATAAGCCAGTTGAATTTGGCGATCAGAAGGTGTCTGATATAAACCAATTGAGTCGTGGAACCCAGAGATGATCACATTAATCACGCTAGTCGCGACGCGGTACTCTTGATGAATGCTGTTACTAACATAACCAATATGGCGTTTGATATCCCAAATCGTCTCACCTGTGCCTCTGCGACGACCAAATAGCGTTAAATCATTACTATAGCCTTGAGGATGATCTCCGGTAATTAGGCTTAATAGCGTGGATTTCCCTGCACCGTTTTCGCCGATAATTTGCCAATGCTCATTGGGATTAACCTGCCAGTTCAAACCATGCAAAATCGGTTTGTCGTTATAGCTGACCACGCCGTTTTTCAAAATAACCCGTGGAATATCGCTAGGAAGTGGGGCTTCAGCCGTTGGATCTTCCATTTCAGGGATAGTGAGATGTTTTAAGCTTTCGCTATGTTGAAGCTGGGTGATTAACGTGTTAGCAAGTACTGACTCACGGCTGCCTGATAAAGTCAGTTTGCAGTCGGCTAATACGCCCATATTGTCAATAAAGTCGGGTAACTCATCAAATCGGTTCAGGATCAATACAATTGTTAACCCTTTTTCAGATAAGCTGCTAAGTAACTCGCTCAGATTATTTCGTGAATAGACATCAAGGCCATCAAAAGGCTCATCAAGCACTAATAAATCAGGTTCCCCCATAAGGGTTTGGCAGAGTAAAACTTTGCGTGTTTCCCCTGTTGACAGATATTTAAAGCGTCTAGAAAGCAGATCGTGAATGCCAAATTTTGTGGCCAGTTCAAGACAGTATTCATTGTCTCGGTGGTGGAGTTGGATAATTTCAGCGGCGGTATATCCGGTATCGTCTTCATCTTCACTAAGCAGATCCGTGTTATTACGCTGCCACTCTTCATTAATCATGTTTTGCAGTTGTTCGAAAGAGAGGCGTACGGGAGATACAAAGCTATTTTCCACAATACCTGAGAGTGGTTTTAGTTCCCCTGATAACGCTTTTGCAAGTGATGACTTACCACTACCATTGGCCCCAATAAACGCCCAACTTTCATGCTGATTAATGGCTAATTCAGGAATATCCAGTGTTTGTGTGTCACTGAGCTTAAAGCTGCTGTGACGAAGGGTGATTGCTTTCATGCCACTTCCTTATTTTTGTCATTATTTTTGTCGTTATTTACCTGTCACCTCAACAAATAATCATGATTACAGATAAAGTCAATCATTCACTGGAGAAAGGCGCACAAAAAACAAGCTTGCACTTATCTATTGGTGAGGAAATGGCGTATTTAGATAAGTGCACGTGGTTAGCATAGTGTGGCAATAATCACTTGATCGGCATTAAATAGCGCTGTGACATTATCGTTGAGCTGCAATTGTTGGCTATCGACTTCTTGGTTACTGAGGGTAGAGCATAGGCTCTCACCACCTAATAGGGTCACGATCACTTCGCTGTTTTCTTGACCACGTTCAAGTGCGGTTATCTTCCCAGCGAGTTGATTGTCAAATTCACTATTTTTTATTGGTTGCTTCGTCAATTTTATCCAAGGTGCTTTAATCAGAGCGAGTACTTCCTTACCTTCAGTAAGGCGTAGACGGTTGGCACTCTGTTCTGTAAGAGCGGCATTAATGATGGTTTTATTGTCGGCCAATAACACTTGGACATGTTGTTGAACTTGGTGATGGTCACGAGCAATCAGAGTACCAAAAAACTGATTACGCGCGCTGGTTTGCAATGAAAAACGGGAAATCGCGGCTAGAAGACTATCAAGAGGTAATGTGTCTTCTTTGAGAACATCAAAGGCTTTTTGCTGAATTTGTGCCAGTAAGTCGTATAGCTGTAGCAGTCTTTCCCCATAGTGGGTCAATGTTGTGCCACCACCACCTTTACCGCCAGTGGCTCTATCCACTAAAATATCGTCAGCAAGCTGGTTCATTTCATTGATAGCATCCCAGGCACTTTTATAGCTGATCCCAGCCAATTTAGCACCTTGGCTAATAGAGCCTGTTGCTTTGATTTGCTTGAGCAATGAAATTCGGCGAGGGTCTGCAAATAAACTCCCTTGTAGCTTTAGTGTCAGTAAGATTTCTGCTTGCATAAATATAACCCTTCCTATCAGATTGAATATACTCAAGTTGTACTTTGTATTAGTGAGAGTATATAAATAAACTGTCATCGCGACGATTAATAAAAAAGCACGTTTAGTGTGTCGTTAGAAATAGAATTTGTCTACAATAGTGACAGCTATCCCGCTATTATATACGTTATTATTTAAATTCAGCTTTATTTTCCCTCGTCAGCGCATCAGTTGGCTGGTGGGCACAGTATCACTGAAGAGGCTTTAATGTTAGAAATTTTAAAAAGCATGGGCTTTGCCCTGTTGATGGTTCCCGTTGTGATGTTTTTGATTATGGGGCTAATTTACGGCCTCGGGGCTTTCTTTAATCTGCTATCTAAAGCTCACGTTCCGCACCATCATACAGAGAAGGAATAACCCTCCTCCCTATTTAAGTTCGCCTGTTTTTTAGTGGTATACTGAGAAACAGGCAACTCTATCTATTTGTCTTTGGTTGATACGCTTTTAAAGCAAGTCTCCCCTCACTTTTCTGCTTCTGGTATAAGTTTTGATGCAATTCATTGCGCTAGCACACTTTTCTGCACGCGATGACTTTAAGTTATCGTTATATCCTGTTATATATAGCGTGATAACTAATATTAGGGTGGACTGAAATGAAAAAAAATTTGATCACGTTGTTGGCGGGTGTCACGATAACACTTTCTATGGCAAGCCATACGGTTGCAGCAGAGAAAATAACTGTTTTTGCTGCCGCCTCTTTGACAAATGCGATGAATGAAATTTCTGAACAATATCAGAAAGAAAACAAAGTAGAAGTTGTCTCATCATATGCATCATCATCGACACTTGCTCGTCAAATTGAGCAAGGAGCGCCTGCAAATCTATTTATTTCTGCCGATCAGCAATGGATGAATTATGCTATTGATAAGCATTTGATGGTTGAAAACACGCGCTACACTTTATTAGGTAATGAGTTGGTATTGATCGCACCCAAAGATTCCAAAATTGAAAAGGTGGAGATCAAGAAACAAACGGATTGGAAAAAGCTGCTTGATGGCGGCCGTCTGGCGGTAGGCGATCCGGAGCATGTTCCTGTTGGGATTTATGCGAAAGAAGCATTGAGCTATTTAGGGGCATGGGATACGGTCAATCCGTTATTAGCACGTACCAATAATGTGCGTAGTGGTATGGCCTTGGTTGAACGCGATGAAGCGCCTTTAGGGATAGTGTATGGCTCCGATGCCGTTGCTAGCCAAAAAGTCAAAGTCGTTGGTATTTTTCCAGCAGACTCGCACAAACCCGTTGAATATCCAATGGCTATTGTGAAAGACCAAGATAATCAAGCAACTCGTGACTTTTATGAATATTTGAAAACGCCAGCCGCTTCAGAAGTATTCAAACGTTACGGTTTCACCCCACGTTAAGGGATTTTAGTATTGCAGATGTTAAGTGCTTATGAATGGGAAGCCATCTACCTGAGCTTAAAAGTTTCAAGTGTGGCAGTCATGTTTAGTTTGCCACTAGGTATTTTGGTTGCATGGGTATTGGTGCGTTGTCATTTCCCCGGCAAAACACTGCTGGATAGTATTATCCATCTACCATTGGTGTTACCGCCAGTGGTAGTGGGGTATTTATTATTGATCAGTATGGGACGCCGCGGTTTTATTGGGGAATGGCTGTATAGCTGGTTTGGGTTTAGCTTTACGTTTAGCTGGCGCGGTGCCGCATTGGCCTCCGCCGTGGTGGCTTTTCCATTGATGGTGCGGGCGATCCGTTTAGCGCTCGAAGCCGTTGATCGTAAACTTGAGCAAGCGGCTCGAACATTAGGCGCGACGCCATTACGTGTCTTTTTTACGATAACTATCCCATTATCACTGCCCGGTATTATTGTGGGAACGGTATTAGCATTTGCACGCTCATTAGGGGAGTTTGGGGCGACTATCACCTTTGTATCGAATATTCCCGGAGAAACACAAACCATCCCACTTGCGATGTATACCTTAATTGAAACACCGGGGGCGGAAGTGGATGCAGCCCGCTTGTGTGTGATTGCTATTATCTTGGCATTAATTTCACTATTAGTTTCAGAATGGCTGACCCGTTGGGGCAAAAAGCGATTGGGGGTAGCCTGATATGTTAGAGCTGGATTTTTCACAGCAGCTTGGTGAGTTAGCGCTTGAAGTGAATACCTCGCTACCGACAGAGAGCATTACTGCCATATTTGGGTTATCTGGAGCAGGGAAGACCTCATTAATTAATGTGATAGGGGGGCTAACCAAGCCTAATCGAGGGCGCATTGTGCTCAATGGACGGACGCTGGTCGATATCGAAAAAGGCATCTGCTTGCCGCCCGAAAAGCGCCATATTGGCTATGTCTTCCAAGATGCACGGCTATTTCCCCATTATCGAGTCAAGAATAATTTACGTTATGGTATGGCTCCCGAAATGAAAGGGCGCTTCGATGAAATTGTGACGTTGTTAGGCATTGAAAAACTTCTAAATCGTTTTCCTATTACATTATCAGGTGGGGAAAAACAGCGTGTCGCTATTGGCCGCGCACTGTTAACCGCACCTGAAATTTTATTGATGGATGAGCCATTAGCTTCTCTTGATTTACCGCGTAAACGTGAGCTACTACCGTATTTAGAAAAACTGTCTCAAGATGTCAAAATCCCTATTTTATATGTCAGCCATAGCTTAGATGAGATTTTACGCCTTGCCGATAAAGTGATTGTGATGGCACAAGGTAAAGTTAAAGCTTTTGGAGCATTAGAGGAGGTGTGGGCAAGCAGTGCATTGCGTCCTTGGCTCCAACAAGAGACATTAAGTAGCGTGTTAAATGTGATATGTCATGGTCACCACCCTGACTATGAGATGACTGCGGTGATTGTGGGCAGTCAAAAATTATGGATCCCGCGTATTGATACAGAAAGAGGCGGGCAGTTGCGTTTACGCATTGATGCCTCTGATGTGTCTTTAGTATTAGAAAAGCCACAGGTCAGCAGTATCCGTAATATTTTATCAGCAGAAGTGGTTGAATGGATTGAAGATGGCGAGCAGGTGGATGTGAAGCTTGATTTAGGCGAACAGCATTATTTATGGGCGCGTATCACACGTTGGGCGCGTGACGAATTGTCTATTCGCAAAGGTCGTCGAGTTTATGCACAGGTTAAAAGTGTTTCATTAAGCCGCCATTACACATCATAACAGTACGTTAGCTGATATCTAAAGTCATGCCGCTTGAGTGAACAGCATAAAGTGGCAAAATGAGTTAATTAGGGGGCTTATTATTGGCCCCCTAATAGATAAAATTACAATACGTATTTATGGATCACTTCAGCGATACCCGGTTGGGTGTTATCACGTGTAACCAGTTTTGCTTGTTGTTTGATTTCATCGACCGCTTGGCCCATAGCAACACCTAGTCCAGCCGTTGTTAACATGCTTAAATCGTTAAAGTTATCACCAAAAGCAACCACATCATTCATGGTCATACCCTGTGATTCAACCCACTGTTTTAGTCGTTGGCCTTTGCTGTTTCCTTTGCGGCCGACGTCGACTTGATCAGCCCATGACCATTCACATTCCAAGCCAAAATCATCTTCAATACCGCGAACAACCTCTTTGAGCTGATCGATATTTTCTGAACTGACGGCAAATTTCCAAATAGATTGATAATCATGTAAGACATCAGCATAGTTTTCGACAAACTGAATATTAGGACGTTGAGCCACTGGCAGGGTTTCTGCCCAACTTAGCGTCCTTTTGATCCCTTCTGTCGGTGCGTTGTATAGCATGGCATCATCAACATACATTAAATGTTGAATATCGGTGCCACGCAGCCTTTCAATCATTTGTGTTGCTGATTCGAGTGTCATAGGGTCTGAAGAAAGAACTTTTTTACCTAAATAATCATAAAGATAAGTACCATTGCAGCAAATTGCAGGGGTATCAAGGTTAAGCTCTTGGTAGAAAGGATGAATGGCAACATGATGGCGCCCTGTCACAATCAACACTTTAACGCCTTGGCGACGTGCTTCATTTAATGCAGCAAGCGATTCGGGCAAAATTTTCTTTTGAGGATCAAGCAGTGTTCCATCAAGATCGAGCGCAATAACGCGGTATGACATAAACGGCTCCACGTGATTTGAGGTTACATATGCCTTAATGAGTGGCCATATGATGGTTTTTGTCGTTGTCAGCTAAACAGAAAGGGATCTGTTAGCCTGATAATAATCCAGTGCTAAAATAATTTTATCATCTTAGCGGATATTGCAGATTAACTAAAGTGGCGCAGAATGAATCGAGTCAGGTTATTGGTAATCTGTTGTTTTAATCATTTTGAGATAATTTAGTGGCGCGATGTATTGAAAAGAGGGGGATTGCTTGTTATTCGCTAGTCTATCCTGAGATTAACCGTCATAATGGAAGAAGATATTTTTATCATGAATCATAAGGAGACAGGATGAATCAGGTTGTCTATATTGCTAGCCCCGAAAGCCATCAGATCCACGTTTGGTCTATGAACGAAGCCGGTGAACTGACGTTATTACAGACGGTGACAACACCAGGCCAAGTACAGCCAATGGTATTAAGCCATGATAAAAAGCACCTTTATATTGGTGTCCGACCCAATTTTCGAGTAATCACTTATCAAATTGAAGATAAGGGCACTCTCAGACTAAAAGCTGAGACGGCAATTCCAAGTACACCGGTACATTTATCATTAGATAACACTGGTAAGTATTTGTTTGTGCCGTCATACCATCAACATAATTTGGCTGTCTTACCTATCAACCAAGAAGGTGTACCACAAACCGCGATCCAAGTGATCGAAGGGCTACGAAACCCACACTCTTCACATGTTGATGCTGACAATCAACAATTATGGGTGCCGTGTTTGGGGGAAGATCATATTCGCTTATTTGATCTGCATGACGATGGTCATTTAACCGAAGCTTCTGCTGATCAAATCAGTTCAGCAAAAGGCGCAGGCCCTCGCCACCTTGCATTCCATCCACAGCACAAAGTTATTTATTGTGTTAATGAGTTGGATTCAACCATTAACGTTTACCATAAATTTACTCGCTATCGCCAAGTTCAGCATATTAACGTATACCCGGAAGGTCGTGAAAGCCAACGTTGGGCGGCAGATATTCATATCACGCCTGATGGACGTCATCTGTATGCGAGTGAGCGTTCAGATAGCTATATTAGCCATTTCCGAGTATCTGATGATGGCCGCGAGTTGACCCTAGAAGGGATTTATCCAACAGAAGCTCAGCCTAGGGGCTTTAACCTTGATGCAACAGGGCGCTTCTTGATTTCTAGCGGGCAAAAATCTGACAGTATTTCTGTTTCAGAAATTGACCCGATTACAGGTAAACTCACCCAAATTGGTCGCTACCCAGTGGGCAAAGGCCCAATGTGGGTGACGGTATTAGCGCGTTAATTGCTAAACTAAGATCTCCTCAAAGCACTGAGGGGATCTTTACCCCTCAATCACGTTTCTCATTGCACTTGTCACTTTACTCAGTTGTTCCGGTGAAATAATGTAAGGTGGCATAACATAAATCAGCCGACCAAATGGCCTTACCCAAACCCCTTGTTCAACAAACTTTTTTTGTAATTCAGCGGTATTGACTGGCTGCTGCATCTCAATCACGCCAATCGCCCCTAAAACGCGCACCTGCTTGACGCTTGCGTGGGAGGACAAAGGTGCTAATTCAGCTAAGAGCTGCTGCTCAATCTTGGCGACAGTATGCTGCCATGGGCTTTCAAGCAATAATTTTAGGCTTGCGTTGGCGACGGCGCACGCTAATGGGTTCCCCATAAAGGTTGGCCCATGCATGAAACAGCCCGCTTCGCCATTACTAATCGTTTCGGCAACATGACGCGTTGTTAAGGTGGCTGATAGTGTCATATATCCCCCCGTGAGGGCTTTGCCTAAGCACATAATATCCGGTGAAATAGCCGCATGGTCACAAGCAAATAATTGGCCTGTGCGCCCAAATCCTGTCGCGATTTCATCGGCTATCAGTAATATGCCATAGTGATCACAAAGCTCACGAACGCCTTTTAGGTACTCGGGGTGATAAATACGCATTCCACCCGCACCTTGTACGATAGGTTCGAGTATAATTGCTGCAATTTCGCGATGTTTTGCTGCAAGTTCCTGCTTAATTGGTAATAAATCATCACTGTTCCATTCATCATGAAAACCACATTGTGGAGCCTCAACAAAAATATGAGGAGGTAGATAACCTTTGTATAGGCCATGCATTGAATTATCAGGATCACATACTGCCATCGCACCAAAAGTATCCCCATGATAACCATGGCGTAAAGTTAAAATACGTTGGCGCTTTTCCCCTCTGGCCTGCCAATACTGGAGTGCCATCTTTAGTGACACTTCCACAGCCACCGATCCTGAATCGGCAAGAAAAATACACTCTAAAGGCGCTGGAGTGATCTCAACGAGTTGACGGCACAAATTCACTGCGGAAGGGTGAGTGATGCCACCAAACATGACATGAGACATTTTTTGTAGCTGCTCAGTAGCAGCTTGATTGAGAACGGGATGATTGTAGCCGTGGATCGCTGCCCACCAAGAAGACATTCCATCAACAAGTGTTTTTCCATCAGCCATAATCAACTCTGCGCCTTTAGCCTCAACGATGGGATAGGCGGGGATCGGGTGGCTCATCGAGGTGTAGGGATGCCAGATATGCTTGGCATCGAATGCAATATCAGAACTGTCCATTTTATTTTGTTGTCAACTTATTTAAATGAATTTGGTTGACATGATAACCACAATATTTAAACTGGCAACGACTTTTTATGATGGAGATCTGCCGTGAGCGAATTAAAAAAGTGGACAACTAAACAGGCTAATGAATTGTTCTCTATGCCTTTCTTTGAGCTTTTGTTCCAAGCTCAGCAAGTTCATCGACAGCATTTTGACCCACAGCAAGTACAGGTCAGCACTTTGCTTTCAATCAAAACAGGGGCATGTCCAGAAGATTGCAAATATTGTGCACAAAGTGCTCGTTATAAAACCGGATTAGAAACTGAACGTTTAATGGAAGTTCAGCAAGTTCTTGAATCTGCAAAAAAAGCGAAGCAAGCAGGCTCAACGCGTTTTTGTATGGGAGCCGCTTGGCGTAATCCTCGTGAGCGCGATATGCCTTATCTCGAAATGATGGTGCGAGAGGTGAAATCGCTAGGCATGGAAACCTGCATGACACTGGGAATGATTGACGATAGCCAAGCTCATCGCCTTGCCGAAGCGGGGCTTGATTACTACAACCATAATCTTGATACCTCCCCTGAATACTATGGCAACATCATTACCACCAGAACTTATCAAGACCGCTTAGACACATTGGATAATGTGCGGAATGCGGGTATCAAAGTGTGCTCTGGAGGGATTCTTGGTTTAGGGGAAAAAATTAGCGATCGAGCAGCGCTGTTGGTTCAACTTGCGAATTTACCTAAACCGCCAGAAAGTGTACCGATCAATATGCTGATGAAAATGGAAGGCACCCCGATGGCGGATAATGAAGATGTCGATCCTTTTGATTTCATTCGAACTATTGCAGTAGCACGTATTATGATGCCGACCTCTTACGTCCGTTTATCGGCGGGTCGCGAATATATGAACGAGCAAACCCAAGCACTCTGTTTTATGGCAGGCGCTAATTCCGTATTTTATGGTTGTAAGCTGTTAACCGCTCCTAATCCTAATGAAAATAAAGATATCTCCTTGTTTAAAAAATTGAATATTAACCCAGAGCGTATTGAAGTGAGCGAAGGGGATAATCAACAAGCGGCACAATTAGCGGAGTCTATTTTGACAGCCGATAATTCACAGTTCTATAACGCGGCTGTCTAATGAGTTGGCAAACATTTATTCAAGCGCAACTCGAGCAGCGTAAACAAAATGCGGCTTGGCGTAAAAGAACCTGTATTGATTACAGCACAGGTCGTGAGTTGCGAATTAACGGGGAAAATTACCTGAATTTTTCAGGAAATGATTACTTAGGGTTAAGCCATCACCCCAAGGTCGTCGAGGCTTGGCGGCAAGGCGCTGCATTATATGGCACCGGCAGTGGCGGTTCAGGGCACATTACTGGTTTTACTCGCGCCCATTATGATTTGGAAAACGCGCTATCTGCATGGTTGGGATATCCAAGGGCACTATTATTTATTTCAGGTTTTGCGGCGAATCAAGCGGTGATCACCGCTTTAATGGGGCAAGGGGATCGCATTTTAGCCGATAAACTTAGTCATGCTTCGATTTTAGAGGCATCAATGCTTTCAAAAGCTAATTTACGGCGATTTGCTCACAATAGCCCTGCATCATTACAAAAATTGCTCACCAGCACTTTAGATGCAAAAACACTCGTGATTAGTGAAGGGGTGTTTAGCATGGATGGTGACAGTGCGCCTTTAGCGGAATTAAAACAGCTCGCGGAACAACATCACGCTTGGTTAATGGTCGATGATGCCCATGGTATTGGCGTGAGAGGGCGAGAAGGGCGTGGTAGTTGTGATGTGCATGGTATTAAACCTGAATTACTGATTGTCACCTTCGGTAAAGCATTTGGTTTGAGTGGCGCTGCCGTTCTGTGTGATGAAGCAACCGCAGATTACTTTATTCAAGCGGCTCGCCACCTTATTTATAGTACCTCAATGCCACCAGCTCAGGCAGTTGCGCTATCAGCAGCGTTACAGCAGATCCGTACAGCCGATGATGCAAGGGAACGGCTTAATCAACATATTGAATATTTCAGAAAAAATAGTCAATTTAGTGATCTGCAATTAGCTGATTCACAGATGGCAATTCAACCCGTCATTGTGGGTGATAATGAGGTGAGCTTACAGCTTTCTGATTATTTACGACAAAAAGGGCTATGGGTACAAGCGATACGTCCACCGACTGTCCCACCAGACAGTGCACGGCTACGCATTACCTTGAGTGCAGCTCATCACCAACAAGATATCGATCAACTGTTGGAGGCGTTAAATGGTTTTACCATTAAGTGATGAAAAACAAAAAATCGCTTCGGCTTTTGGTAAAGCAGCAAAACGCTATGATTCGATAGCTTATTATCAACAAAATAGTGGTCATCAACTGCTGGATTTATTAGCTTCAGCACGGGTCAATTTACCGGCTAAAAAAGTGATTGATGTTGGCTGTGGCACTGGTTTTTTCAGCCAAATAATTAAAGCACAAGGGGCTGAAGTGACCGCATTAGATTTATCGTCCGGCATGTTGGAGGTTGCACGTCAAAAAAATGCGGCTGAACAGTATATCTGTGCGGATATGGAAGCACTGCCTTTTGCCGATCAAACTTTTAATGTGGTTTTTTCTAATTTGGCTATCCAATGGTGCTCTGACTTATCACTGGCCCTGACTGAACTACATCGAGTGACTAAAAATGGTGGGGTGATTGTATTTACCACGCTTGCTAAAGGCTCTCTATCGGAGCTATCGCAAGCTTGGGCTAGGTTAGATGGCTATTCGCATGTGAATGAATTTTTAAGTTTTGAACAGATAAGCGCGAGTTGCCAACCATGGCAGCATCAATTGCTGCTTCAGACCGATACACTACATTTTCCGGATTTAGCTCGATTATTGAATTCATTGAAAGGCATTGGCGCGACCCATCTCACCGCAGGACGGCGTGGTGGATTGATGACAAGGCAGCGATTACATCTACTTGAGAGCGCTTATCCCACGTCAGCAAACGGTCTTGAGCTCACTTATCAAACTGTATTTGGAATAATTTATCGTGACTAAAACTTATTTTGTGACCGGCACTGATACTGAGGTCGGTAAAACAGTAGTCAGTTGCGCATTACTGCAAGCGGCTAAACAATTGGGTTATCAAACCGCGGGGTATAAACCGGTTGCTTCAGGCAGCGAACAAACAGCACAAGGGCTACGTAACAGTGATGCACTTTTTTTACAAACAAACAGCACATTGCCGTTAACTTACCAAGAAGTGAATCCAATTGTATTCGAAGCGCCAACATCTCCACATATTATTAGCGAAAAAGTTGGGCTGCCAATTGATTTTTCAGTGATGACAAACGGATTAAAACATTTGCAGTCAAAAGCGCAGTGGGTGTTGGTTGAAGGTGCTGGCGGCTGGTATACGCCATTATCAGCACAACAAAGTTATGCTGATTGGGTGGTTGAGCAACAATTGCCAGTGATTATGGTGGTTGGCATCAAACTGGGTTGTATTAATCATGCCTTATTAACCGCACAAGCGATTAACCAAGCAGGGCTAAAATTGGTGGGGTGGGTGGCGAATGAAGTCGAACCGGCAGGAACCTATCAGGCCGAATATATAGAGACATTGCACCGTTCGATCAATGCGCCTTGCCTTGGTATCATTCCTCATCAAGATGCCGAACAATTTGCCGATGTAGGGCAGTATGTTGATGTGACAGCGATTTAATTTTTTAGTGGTTAATTGTCTATTTTATCAGAGAGCTTGTTTTTCAATATAAACACGCTCTCTGGTGTATTGAACGAAAACTCTTTTGTTGTACAACGGCTCAACGCTAAACGTAGCCCAGCGCCTATCTCTTCCGTTGAATTATCAAGCGATAAAATGACATGTCTTGATTCATCAAGTTCACGCCATCCTTCCCATTTTTCATGGCGACTTGGCTTAATTAGGGGCTTGTGTGTAAAGCCCCTATATTAAATTTTTATATTCTAAATAATTCAATATTCAGGTAGGTAATAAACGGAGATAGGTAGGGAGTATCGATAACTATCAGACTCGGCTAGCTGAGCGCATTCAATAATCTTATATCCTGAAGTAGATGCTATAACTTGAGCGTTGTTAAACAGCAAAAATATCCTTTAACACCGAATGATAAGGACGATGGCGTAGTCATGGTACATTGAGTGTAATGTTTGGTTATTTATGATCGGATAAGTGTGCCTATCTAGTGGATCTTACTAGATAATTTTTTATGTTCCTGTTTATTCTGTGTAAAAGACTATTTTGGATCGTTAATCCGTCATTTTTGTCAACTCGGATCCGTTAAAAAAGAGTAAATACTGTTTTTATGATAAATTCTGAGTAAAAATATTTTCACTGAATTGCCATTTTTTTGTCATGTATATGCGCTATGTGGTTTTTAGAGTGGAACGGAAACGCACTATCTGAAAGGGATTGCAGAGTTATCCACTATTTCTGTGGATAACCTTGTGAATTAGATCTAAAAAAACAACCGAATCCAAGGTGACAAGCGGCTTTGCCTTTATTTGATGTGATTTCAGACTTATAAATAATAATTTTAAAATACAATAAGTTAAATAAAATCAAGACATGGGTTGTTATTTGAGATAAGACTAGAAGTCGCATCAGCATAAAATATATAAATCACTTTAGGTCAAGAAAAATTTTTGGGGATAACCTTGTTTTAACCACAATAAAAAATTGCTGGAGAATTTTTAAACTCAGCACTTGAAGCTGGTTTTTTATCCAGTATCATAGGGGGGAGATCGGTTAAGAGGCGTGGGTAATGAGTAAAGTATTTAAATTGTATTCTGATTTTCAGCCTGGTGGGGATCAACCCGAGGCAATTCGTCAGCTTTCTGAAGGGTTAGAAGATGGACTTGCTCATCAAACCTTACTCGGGGTAACAGGTTCAGGTAAAACCTTTACGATTGCCAATGTCATCGCCAAAGAAAATCGCCCAACCATGTTAATGGCACACAATAAGACGTTGGCAGCACAATTGTACAGTGAAATGAAAGCCTTCTTCCCTGACAATGCCGTTGAATACTTTGTCTCTTATTATGATTATTATCAGCCAGAAGCCTATGTGCCTAGTTCAGATACCTTTATCGAAAAAGATGCGTCTGTTAACGAGCATATTGAGCAAATGCGTCTGTCAGCGACAAAAGCACTACTTGAACGGCGTGATGTGATAGTTGTGGCTTCTGTTTCGGCTATTTATGGTCTTGGTGATCCTGATAGCTATTTAAAAATGATGCTGCATTTGACCGATGGGATGATTATCGATCAGCGGGCTATTTTGCGGCGCTTAGCCGATCTGCAATATACACGTAACGACCAAGCTTTTACCCGAGGTACGTTCCGCGTACGGGGCGAGGTGATTGATATTTTCCCTGCAGAATCAGATGAATATGCGTTACGTGTCGAATTATTTGATGAAGAAGTGGAACGATTGTCTTTGTTCGACCCATTAACGGGGCAAATTCAGCATCGTGTTCCTCGCTTTACAGTTTATCCGAAAACCCACTATGTGACGCCGAGAGAGCGGATCTTAGAAGCGATGGAACAAATTAAGGTTGAACTGGCGGATAGGCGTAAGGTGCTCCTCGAAAATAATAAATTGCTAGAAGAACAACGTATCACCCAACGTACTCAATTTGATCTCGAAATGATGAATGAGCTGGGTTATTGCTCAGGTATTGAGAACTATTCACGTTATTTGTCTGGTCGCGCGCCAGGAGAGCCGCCACCGACGCTGTTTGATTACCTACCTGCTGATGGTTTATTGGTGGTGGATGAGTCGCACGTTACTATCCCGCAGATCGGAGCGATGTATAAAGGTGACCGCTCTCGTAAAGAAACACTGGTAGAGTATGGATTCCGTTTACCGTCTGCGCTTGATAATCGACCATTACGTTTTGAAGAGTTTGAGGCGCTTGCGCCACAAACTATCTATGTTTCCGCGACGCCGGGTAATTATGAAATAGAAAAATCAGGTTCAGAGGTGATAGAGCAGGTTGTGCGACCAACAGGCTTGCTAGATCCTGTGATTGAAGTGCGGCCTGTTGCCACTCAAGTTGATGATTTGCTTTCTGAAATTCGTATTCGTTCGCAGAAAAACGAGCGTGTGTTGGTGACAACGTTAACAAAACGAATGGCAGAAGATTTAACGGAATACCTTGAAGAGCATGGTGAACGGGTTCGTTACTTACACTCTGATATTGATACGGTAGAACGGGTTGAAATCATTCGTGACCTACGTTTAGGTGAGTTTGATGTGCTGGTGGGGATCAACTTGCTGAGAGAGGGGCTCGATATGCCAGAAGTGTCATTGGTGGCTATTCTCGATGCCGATAAAGAAGGCTTTTTACGCTCTGAACGTTCACTCATTCAGACAATTGGTCGTGCGGCGCGTAACCTTAATGGTAAAGCAATTTTATATGGCGATAGAATCACCAATTCAATGGAAAAGGCCATCAAAGAAACGGAACGCCGCCGTGCTAAGCAGATAGCCTTTAATGAGCAACACGGTATTGTGCCGCAAGGCCTGAACAAAAAAATTGGCGATATCTTGCAAATTGGTCACAAAGTGGGTGGCAAATCGAAAGGTCGCAATAAAGAGAGTGCCAAAATCGATAAACGTGAAGATATCCAATTATTATCAACAAAAGAGTTGGAGCAACGTATTTCGCAACTTGAAGCGCAGATGTATAAACACGCTCAGGATTTAGAGTTTGAAGCGGCGGCAAATGTAAGGGATCAATTGCAAGAGCTAAGGGAGCGTTTTATTGCTAATTCATGATGCTACAAAGGTTAACGGCTCTGTGAGTTTTTGCTGTTAACCTTTGGCGTGATTGGTGGTGATATCCCGTGGTGGTTTAAAACAAACGCACGGTTTCTTCGATAGCTTGCAAGAGTAGCTTACGGTCATGACGATAAGGAATATCATCGGCCTCTAACACCCGTTGGGTGACTAACCGCTCATGGCGAATAGGCGCGATATTCGTTCTAGGGCCAACAATCACGGCATCAATTTTTTTGCAGCCGATATGCTGCTCCATCATGGTTAACTTTTCTTGTAACGTGAGGCTAGCTGCGGATGTACTTAGCTCTTTACCTAGGTTACCGATATAGATCATCGGGGCTTTACATTCGCGCAAAGCATCCGTGATATCTTCCAACAGTAGCAGTGGCATCAGGCTGGTGAAGAAACTACCCGGACCAATTAAAATTAAATCCGCTTGATGAATTGCTTCAATCGCTTCTGCTGTGGCTTTTACGGTTGGGTAGAGTCGTAACTCTTTCGGTAATTCAATCAGAGCATCAACATTGACCTCGCCATACACTTCATTACCCATCTCATCAATCGCCATTAAGTCGACGGGAGATTCTGACATAGGAATGAGTTTGGCATCCACTTTGAGCATATTGCGGATCAAATTAATGGCATCAAGAGGGCGTACACTGAGGTGATCTAATGACTTTAGCATCAGATTACCTAAATTATGGCCTGAAAGTTCGCCGTTGCCACTAAAACGGTATTCAAACATCGCCGATGCGATTGATGGCTCAGTAATTAATTGATTGAGGCAGTTGCGCATATCTCCCCAAGCAATCCCACCTTCCGCTCGACGAATACGACCAGTAGAACCACCATTATCCGTCGTGGTGACAATTCCAGTTAATCGAGAGCCTAAAGAGGAAAGCGAAGACATTACGCGACCAAGCCCATGTCCGCCGCCAAGGGCGACAACATGCCTAAAATCAGTCAAACTACTATTCGGCATAGTGTTCCTATATCAGTTATTTTTTCAGCGCCAAGGCTATTATACAGTGTTATTGCCAGTTAAATGCAATTTAAAACGCGATTATCACGTCTATCACAAAACGGCGCTAATTTATCATAAAACACCGTTTGGGGGTCATTTACCGTCATCATTGACAGATAAAAATTGAAAATGATGGCAGTTTAAACAGCAATTATCTCATAGGGCTGTTTTTTACTATCCAAAAAAGATCAAAATTTGGGGCAAACCTAATCTAAGATTGCTCTTAATTAACGATTAAAAATAGGGGCTGGATGTTTTTTGTACATGCGCTTAATATTGGGTTTAATTGATGACATAATACAAATTAGAACATTAAATTTATACTGAATTAACAAACGCATAACTAAACCCTAAGTCGTTGTATAATATATTATATATCGAAATTCAAATTCGCTTTTTCCTTTCTTTTACGCTAAAATCCCCACATAAACTAAGTGAACAAAGTGAGCAATTTGATTGTTAACCTATGCTGGCTTTGTGGGCTTGTTGATAAATATCACTCCTAGCCTTTGTGTCTAAGTTCGCGATAACGAATATGATGCTTTGGCCGTGGCCTCTGAGCCACCAGGGTGCAAGATAGAAATGTCTGCATCTCCCGTATTTGGAAAGGTGTCATTATGCAGCAGCTTGTCGATCAATTTGCTCGGAAATTTTATTATCTCCGTTTATCTATTACAGATGTTTGCAACTTTCGTTGCACATACTGCCTTCCCGATGGTTATAAACCACGTGGTCGTCACGAATTCCTTTCACTGAGTGAAATTCAGCGCATTAGCCGTGCTTTCGCAGAATTGGGCACAGAAAAGGTACGCATCACAGGCGGCGAGCCGACCATGCGTAAAGATTTTACCGATATCATTGCCGCTATCCATGAAAATCAAGCGATCAAAAAAATTGCGGTGACGACAAATGGTTATCGTATGGCTCGTGATGTACAAAAATGGAAAGAGGCGGGACTCGGAGCGATTAATATCAGTGTTGATAGCCTAGACCCGCGTCAATTTGCGGCAATTACTGGGCAAGACAAGTTTTATCAAGTGATGCAAGGTATTGATGCTGCCTTTGAAGCGGGATTCGACAAGGTCAAAGTCAACGCAGTATTGATGAAAAACGTCAATGATATTGCTTTAAAATCCTTTTTAAATTGGATCAAACATCGTCCAATCCAACTCCGCTTTATCGAATTAATGGAAACGGGGGAAGGGAGTGACCTTTTTAATCGTTTCCATATTTCGGGAGAAACGATCCGCGACCGTCTTATTGAAGAGGGGTGGTACAGTGTGCCACGCTCTCGTAGCGATGGCCCCGCCCAAGTCTTTAGCCACCCTGATTACCAAGGGGAAATTGGTCTTATCATGCCTTATGAAAAAGATTTCTGCCAAAGTTGTAACCGACTACGCGTTTCTTCTTTGGGGAATCTTCATCTGTGTCTATTCGGTGAAAATGGTATCCCACTACGTGACTTGTTAAGTGACGATAATCAAAACGAAGCATTAAAAGCACGTATCCAAAGTGGTCTACAATTTAAGCGAGAGACGCACTTTTTACATATGGGCGACAGTGGCATCACCCCGAATTTATCCGTTATTGGCGGTTAATGAATTTTTGATTTTTCAGGAGAAAATATGTCCCAACTGACTCATATTAATGCGTCGGGTGAAGCGCATATGGTGGATGTTTCTGCAAAAGCTGAAACAGTCCGTGAAGCGAGAGCCGAAGCATTTGTCACGATGAATAAAGAGACCTTAGCGATGATTGTTGAGGGGAGCCATCATAAAGGCGATGTATTTGCGACCGCACGTATTGCTGGTATTCAAGCAGCGAAAAAAACATGGGAGCTGATCCCGTTATGTCATCCGTTGCTGCTAACAAAAGTTGAAGTGACGTTGCAAGCATTGCCGGAGCAAAACCAAGTCCGTATTGAGTCCTGCTGTCGATTGACAGGAAAAACAGGGGTTGAAATGGAAGCATTAACTGCCGCTTCAGTAGCTGCTTTAACCATTTATGATATGTGTAAAGCGGTGCAAAAAGATATGGTAATTGGGCCTGTTCGCTTATTAGAAAAAACAGGTGGCAAATCTGGTCATTTTAAGGTGGACGCATGATTACGGTACTTTTTTTTGCTCAAGTACGTGAATTGGTGGGAACAGCTCGTCTCGAATTATCAGAACATTACTCAAATGTTGAAGCATTGCGTCAAGCATTGGCACAACGTGGTGACCGGTGGGCTTTAGCTTTAGAAGATGGCAAGTTGTTAGCGGCAGTTAACCAATCTTTTGTAGCAACAGATCATCCATTGGAAGATGGCGACGAAGTGGCCTTTTTCCCACCGGTGACCGGGGGCTAAGATGGAAAATACGCATATTGCGGTACAAACAGAAAATTTTAGTGTAGGCGAGCAATATCAATGGCTTGCTGAATGTGATAGCGATGGCGCGGTCGTAACGTTTACAGGCAAAGTCCGAAATCATAATTTAGGCGATAGCGTTGCAGCATTAACGTTAGAACATTATCCCGGAATGACGGAGAAAGCGCTGGCCGCTATTGTGGTCGAAGCGCGTCAACGCTGGGCACTACAGCGAGTTAGTGTGATCCACCGAGTAGGTACTTTACAGCCGGGCGAAGAGATTGTTTTTGTGGGTGTGACCAGTGCTCATCGTGGCGCTGCTTTTCAAGCGGCTGAATTTATTATGGACTATTTAAAAACCAAAGCACCATTTTGGAAGAAAGAGACATTGCCTGATAATGAACGTTGGGTCGAGGCAAAAGAGAGCGATGAAGCTTCTGCAAACCGTTGGTGATCAGTAAATTTCATTTATATTTAAAATAATTTTTAGCGTATTTAGACGCCCGTCAGCAGCGGCATGGCATAAATTCTAATCAATGGTTTTAAGTTTGTTGAATGGTATTGTCAATAATTTATGATAAACTTTGTAGGAATTTGTCTGGCTACGGCACGTTGCTGTGGTCGTTTCTTACTAATGTATGAAGGGTAACCATCATGGATCGATTCGATCAACGTAATGATTCACTTGTCCAGCGCAGCAGTGCCGGCATTCAGACATTTATGTCACAGGTTTATGGCTGGATGACTGTTGGTCTGTTACTGACTGCTTTTGTTGCTTGGTCCACACTGAATAGTGGCTTATTTTATACCATAGCGACTAATAATGTTCTGTTTTTTGGTTTAATCATTGTTGAGTTTGGACTTGTACTTGGTTTGTCATTTTTACTGCCAAGAATGAGTGGTATGATGGCAACGGGCATGTTTATGCTCTACTCAGTACTTACAGGGCTAACAATTTCTGTGGTTTTAGCTGCTTATACAATGGAATCGGTAGCAGGAACATTTTTTATCACGGCGGCAATGTTTGGTGCACTAAGTGTTTATGGTTACACCACAAAGCGTAGCCTAAGTGGTATCGGTAACTTCCTGTTTATGGCGCTTATTGGCCTAATTATCGCTTCTATTGTCAATATTTTCATGAAAAGCTCAGCATTATACTGGGTGATCACCTATGCAGGTGTTCTGATTTTTGCAGGCCTGACCGCATATGATACTCAGAAACTGAAAGAGATGGGTGCACAAATTGACGTGGAAGATAAAGAAAGCATGCGTAAACTCGCTATCCTAGGTGCATTAAACCTGTATCTGGACTTTATCAACCTGTTCTTAATGCTGCTACGTATTTTCGGCGACCGCCGTTAATCATGTATAAATTGTGTATTTAAGATACACAATAGCTTTTAAAGAATATCAACCCTTGTCATGGTCAAACAGACAAGGGTTTTTTATTGTTTAGTAAAAAATATAATCGTGACTAATAGGTAATTGCTACGCTGTTTTCTGCCGAAAGAGGTAGTAAGCAAAGGTACTGGTAATGACTGATATCACGAGCAGTGGCCATAGGCTCGGCCAAATAACACTAAAATCAGCATCTTTTAAGTAAATCTGTTTGGTGATTTCAGTGAAATGGCGGATTGGATTGATCAAGGTAATTTCTTGCAACCAAATGGGCATATTCTCAACGGGAGAAATATAGCCTGAGAGCAAAATAGCGGGCATCACAAAAACAAAT
>NZ_JAMPQI010000015.1:0-109996 GCF_028482365.1 Providencia sp. PROV122
TTTTTTTTTCGCTTATTCTTTTCAGAATCTCTCGCCTGCCTTCGTTACTCTGTTGGGCTTGCCATCACATTCAGTGTCGGCTCATCGTCGGTCAGTGGAGGCGCATTATAGGGAGTCAGAAAATTCTGGCAAGTGTTTTTTGAAAAAAAATTATCACTTGGTCAAATATCACTCACAAAGCCTATTTTTTGATACTTTTTACTACTTTTGGTAGCTCTGCGATACTTTCAATCACCATATCGGCATTCGCAATCGCTTCTTCTGATACCGCTTCACCACTTTTCACTAGAATAGTTGTACCCACTTTTGCTGCTTTCCCTGCTTGCATGTCTGCTAATTTATCTCCCACCATTATAGAAGATGCCATATCTATATTAAGAAATGATTGAGCATCTAGCAGCATGCCGGGTTTAGGTTTACGACAATCGCAATCTTGACGATACTCTTTATCTTTAGCTTCTGGGTGATGAGGGCAAAAATAGATGCCATCCAGATCAACACCGCGGTCGGCTAATGACCAATCCATCCATTCTGTCAGTTGCATAAAACTATCTTCAGAATAGATCCCTCTACCGATGCCTGATTGGTTCGTCACTACGACAAGCGCGTAACCCATTTTCTTTAACTCAGCCATGGCTTCAATGGCACCTTCAATAAATTGAAAGTCATCTATTTTGTGTACATAGCCGTGATCAATATTGATTGTACCGTCTCTATCTAAAAAGATTGCAGGTATGCCTTTACTCACCGATTTACTCCTCAAACTAAATGAGTTTTAAGTATCTCATGAAAAGAAAATAAATGAGAATAGAATAAATAAACCAAACCTTGTTGACTTAGACGTCTAGACGCCTTAACATCCAACCATATTAGATTTAGACATCTAAAAATTGATTCCTATATACTTAGAAGAAATAAATGATAAAGCTCTCAAATATTAATAAAGTTTTCCAGCAAGGAAGCCGTAACATTCAGGCACTTACAGATATTAGCCTGCATGTTCCTGCTGGACAGATCTATGGTGTTATCGGTGCTTCTGGCGCGGGTAAAAGTACGCTAATCCGTTGTGTAAACATGCTTGAACGCCCAACCTCTGGGCAAGTTATCGTTGACGGTCAAGATTTAACGGCTTTACCTGAAAAATCTTTGACGAGAGCACGTCGTGGTATTGGCATGATCTTTCAACATTTTAATTTGCTATCTTCTAGGAACGTATTTGATAACGTGGCACTGCCACTTGAGCTAGATAATACGCCTAAAGATAAAATTAAAGCACGTGTTAGCGAATTACTGGATCTTGTTGGCCTAACAGAGAAAAAAGATGCTTATCCCGCGAATCTTTCGGGAGGGCAAAAGCAGCGTGTAGCAATCGCGCGTGCATTAGCCAACTCGCCAAAAGTTTTATTATGTGATGAAGCTACGAGTGCACTGGATCCTGCGACAACACGCTCCATCTTAGAGTTACTCAAAGATATAAACCGCCGTTTAGGGCTAACTATTCTCTTAATCACCCATGAAATGGATGTGGTGAAGAATATTTGTGACCAAGTCGCTGTCATTAGTGGCGGTCAGTTGATTGAACAAGATAAAGTGAGTGAAGTTTTCTCTCATCCTAAAACGCCTGTAGCACAAGAGTTTATTAAATCAACGTTGGTCATTGATATTCCTGATGACTATAAAGAACGACTCAAAAATGAACCAGCAGCAGATTTATCGCCTTTATTGAAGCTAGAATTCACAGGGCAATCTGTTGATGCACCACTAATTTCTATGGCTGTTCGTAAATTTGACATCGATATCAATATATTAAGTTCACAAATTGACTATGCCGGTGGCGTAAAATTTGGCGTCATGCTCGCTGAATTACATGGGGTTAATGGCGGTGTTGAAGCAACCATTGAATTTTTGAAAGAGCATCATGTCAAAGTAGAGGTTTTGGGTTATGTCTGATGGAATGATTTCACTGCTTATATCGGGAACGATTGATACTATTATTATGACTTTCGTTTCGGCGATCCTCGGTTTTATCATGGGCGTACCTACAGGGGTTCTACTCTATGTGACTCGCCGAGGGCAAGTCATGGAAAATACGGCTCTTTATGCGGTGATCTCGGCTATAGTGAACATTTTCCGTTCAATACCATTTATTATTCTATTAGTCTGGATAAGCCCGTTTACCAAGTTTTTAGTCGGCTCAGCAATCGGCATTGAAGGTGCTATTGTTCCCCTTACTGTTGGTGCAATCCCTTTTATTGCTCGTATGGTTGAAAATACCTTATTAGAAGTACCAAGTGGTTTGATTGAAGCATCCAGAGCTATGGGCGCTACACCACTGCAAATTATTCAAAAGGTTCTATTACCTGAGTCTTTACCTGGGATCATCAACGCTGCAACGATCACCTTAATTATGCTGGTTGGGTATTCTGCAATGGGCGGTGCTGTCGGTTCAGGTGGCCTAGGCCAAATAGCAATGCAGTATGGTTATTACAGTTATAATCCATTAGTGATGAATACTGTACTTGTCCTGTTAGTCATCTTAGTTTTCGCCATTCAATTTACTGGTGAATACTTAATGAAAAAAGTGTCACATAAATAGTCCGTAAAATAGCAGCGCCGTTATTAAGGTGCTATAAAGAAAAGCATTTAAGGGGTATATCTATGTCTATTAAGTTGAAATCTATCGCAGTTGTCGGCGCGCTATTAGGATCATTAGTTCTAGCGGGTTGTGGCGAAAAAGAAAAAGATCCCAATAGCATCAAAGTCGGTGTTATTATGGGGAAAGAGCTAGAAGTTGCTGAAGTTGCACAAAAAGTAGCAAAAGAAAAATATGGTTTGAATGTCGAACTGGTTGCGTTTAATGACTTTGTTCTACCAAACGAAACCTTAAGCAAAGGTGATCTTGATGCCAACGCATTCCAACACAAACCGTATCTTGATCAGCAAATTAAAGATCGTAACTATAAATTAGTGCCTGTAGGTAATACATTTATCTACCCAATCGCGGCATACTCTAAACAAATTAAATCAGTTGATGAACTTGCCGATGGCTCACAAATTGCGTTGCCTAACGATCCAACTAACTTAGGTCGTTCACTACTTCTGCTGGAAAAACAAGGCTTAATTAAACTGAAAGAAGGTACTGGTTTAATGCCGACCGCTTTGGATGTGGTCGAAAACCCTAAGAACTTGAAATTTGTTGAATTAGAAGCACCACAATTGCCACGTGCATTGGATGATAAAAAAATTGCTCTGGCCATCATCAACACAACTTGGGCGAGCAGCGCAACGCCTAAACTGACGCCAGCAAAAGATGGTTTATTTGTAGAAGATAAAGATTCTCCTTATGTCAACATTATTGTGACTCGTGACGATAATAAAGATAATGAGAATGTGAAGAAGTTTGTTCAAGCATATCAATCAGATGAAGTTGCTAAGAAGGCAGATGAAGTCTTTGATGGTGGTGCAGTTAAAGGCTGGTAATCTTTTTTATTAGTAAAAAAGCGATTAATATACTAGGTGGTCAGTGCCACCTAGTATTTTTTGTATTATATAAAGACAACACATAGCAAATATCATTTTCCCAATACCTATAAGACTATAAGATTAAAAAAGGAAAAACTTATGAGATTGTTATTGCTCACCCTAGCAACTTTTGTTCTCGCTGGGTGTGGAATGAATCAATACATTCATCAGGGTCCAAATAAAGGCTTCACAAGTATGAAGCTTTCAAAACCAGTACCAAAAACAGACACCAAACCTAGCACGACAAATGTAAAACTCATGAACAGCCCTGAAGAGCTATTGGGAATGCCATTTAAAGATTTAGGTGTTGTTTCAGGTCAATCATGTCGTGAAAGCCTTCAAAGCCCACCAGCAAATCTGAATACTGCGAAGAAAAGTATGTTAACCAAAGCAGCGTATATCGCCGCCGATGCTGTTGTATTGCATCAATGCCAAACAATGGCTTCTCCTGGTTGCTACCAAGCAACGATTTGTGAAGGTAGTGCGATAAAAATTGTCGAATAAATACCTAATGAAATCGTTCGAATGTAATGTAATTGGGCATATTGAATCCCCCTATAAGGAAAAATTTGCCATCCCACGCCAACCTGGACTTGTTCCAGGTGGCTCGGGGCGATTGCATTTGCATCCTCCCTATAATGAGCCTAATTCGATTAGAGGTTTAGACCAGTTCAGCCATATTTGGGTACTATTTGTTTTCCACCAAACCATGCAAGGGGGGTGGAAACCACTAGTGCGCCCTCCTCGGCTTGGTGGTAATGAGAAAATGGGCGTTTTCGCTACACGCTCAACCTTTAGACCAAACCCAATTGGCATGTCATTAATTGAATTAAAAGGAATAAGCCAAAATAATAATCAAATTATTTTGGAGTTAGGGAGTTTAGATTTAGTTGATGGCACTCCAGTCATTGATATCAAACCATACTTACCTTTTGCTGAAGCTATCCCTACAGCGCAGGCTGGTTTTGCTCAAGATGCCCCGGCGGATGATATGCAAGTGATTTTTCATCCCCAAGTTCAGCAAGATTTATTAAAATACCAAACAAGCTACCCTGGGATCGCGCAATTTATACAGCAAGTTCTCATGCAAGATCCACGTCCAGCCTACAAGAAACAGGCTATGACTGAAGAGCGTGACTATGCTGTGCATTTACTCGATTTTAATGTGCGTTGGAGAGTGCTCAATAATATAACAGAAGTGTTCGCCATCGAACCTTATGAAAAAATCGACTAACCCCTTTTGGCAAAGCACGGTCGCTGGTAGACTAGCTGTTTTATCATGCTGCTTTTGCAGCCTAGATTAAGTTGGCAAGAACATTTTTGCCATCACCCGTTGTTCTAATGGAACCTATACAATGCGTACTAGCAAATATCTGCTCTCAACACTAAAAGAGACTCCTGCAGATGCCGAAGTGATCAGTCACCAATTGATGCTTCGTGCAGGAATGATCCGTAAACTTGCATCTGGCCTTTATGACTGGTTACCGACTGGTGTCCGTGTTCTGCGTAAAGTCGAAAACATTGTCCGTGAAGAAATGGAAAATGCGGGCTCAATTGAAGTGTCTTTGCCCGTTGTTCAACCCGCTGATTTGTGGCAAGAGAGTGGTCGCTGGGAGCAGTATGGTCCTGAATTACTGCGTTTCGCTGATCGTGGCGAGCGCCCTTTCGTTTTAGGTCCAACCCATGAAGAAGTCATTACTGATTTAGTGCGTAATGAAATTACTTCATACAAACAGCTACCACTGAATTTATTCCAAATTCAGACAAAATTCCGTGATGAAGTGCGCCCACGTTTCGGTATCATGCGCTCACGTGAATTTATTATGAAAGATGCTTACTCTTTCCATACATCGCAAGAATCATTGCAAGAAACCTATGATGCAATGTATGAAGCCTACAGCAAAATCTTTACTCGTATCGGTTTTGATTTCCGTGCTGTACAAGCTGACACAGGCTCAATTGGGGGCAGTGCTTCTCACGAATTCCAAGTGCTTGCGCAAAGCGGTGAAGACGATATCGTATTCTCTACAGGCTCTGATTTCGCAGCAAATATTGAGCTGGCTGAAGCCATCACTCCGCTAACACCACGTTCAGCGCCAACAGAAGAAATGCGCCTTGTCGATACACCAAACGCAAAAACTATTGCGGAGTTGGTGGAGCAATTCGGTTTGCCTATCGAAAAAACCGTTAAGACACTCATTGTTAGAGCTAAAAAAGAGTCTGGGCACACATTAGTTGCCTTATTAATTCGTGGCGATCATGAATTAAACGAAGTTAAAGCGGAAAAACACCCATGGATCTCTAGCCCATTAGAGTTTGCATCTGAAGAAGAAATCAAAGCGGCAGTTAAAGCAGCGCCGGGCTCATTAGGCCCTGTCAATATGCCTCTGCCAATGGTGATTGACCGTAGTGTTGCCGTAATGAGTGACTTTAGTGCAGGTGCCAATATCGATGGCAAACACTACTTTGGTATCAACTGGGAACGTGATTTAGCACAACCTGAAACGTTCGATTTACGCAATGTTGTTGAAGGGGATCCAAGCCCAGACGGCAAAGGCACATTGCTGATTAAGCGTGGTATTGAAGTAGGGCATATCTTCCAACTGGGGACTAAGTATTCAGAAGCGATGAAAGCTTCAGTACAAAATGAAGAAGGTCATAATCAAATCGTAACCATGGGTTGCTATGGTATTGGTGTTACGCGTATTGTTGCAGCGGCAATTGAACAGAGCCACGATGAGCGTGGTATCATTTGGCCAGATGCGATTGCGCCATTCCATGTTGCGATCCTGCCGATGAATATGCACAAATCTTATCGAGTCAAAGAAGTCGCGGAAAAACTGTATGCTGACTTAAAAGCACAAGGTATTGACGTTATTTTTGATGACCGTAAAGAGCGCCCAGGCGTTATGTTTGCTGATATGGAGCTTATCGGTGTTCCATACACCATTGTTATTGGCGACCGTAACTTAGACAATAATCAAGTTGAATATAAAGCTCGCCGTAATGATGAAAAAGCCCTTATCGGTCTTGATAATGTTGTCAGTTTCTTAAAAGAGAAGCTCGCAAATACTGTGCGCTAATCCTTCCTGCCCAACCTATTACCTGATAGGTTGGGCATATTTATGATAAATCTAAATACGAACCAAGTAAAAACCCCTTCTCAGCAATAGCCGCTTTTAAGTTTTTTGACGTTAAAACGTCTAACTCTTTTACTCGGGAATACACATAGCCGCTATTTAATAATTCATTATCAATAAATGCGGGATGGCACATTATTTCGAGTGAACGCTCCCCTCGTTGCTTTGCCTTATGGAGTATTTCTAAAAAAAGCGACTCTGATATGCTATTTGGCTCCCCATAAAAGTCAGCGGAAAACGCATCTGTTGTACGTACTTGAGTATTTTTTATTTTATTGTGGTAACCGACCCGTAATGCTATCCCTTTTTGATTGGCGAAATCGACCATTAAAGGATAAAGGGACGCCATCATATGTACATGATGATGGCTATCAATGTGGCTGGGGGGTTTACCAAAAATATCAATAAACTGATTATATTGGCAGTGTAGCTCTTGCACTATTTCGGCTATAGGAAGTTGATCTGATTTTTCCATCTCCCATATCCACTTCCCTAATATACCGTTACGCACAAGCGAAGGCATTGGCGAACACGGTTTCCCCATTGTAAGGACAAAATGCATTCCTACAGCCAATAATGGCTGCTCTGTGGCTAATTGTGCCGCATGTTGGATACTAGGCATATTTACCATGGCCGTAGTTGATGTCACAATACCATTTCGATGAGCCTCTAAGATCCCATAATTGACTGACTTACATAAGCCAAAATCATCTGCGTTCACAATAAGTAAACTCATCATACTGCAATGCCATTAAGATGGGTTTTATTCGCACTCCCCTCTTCTTCAAGATATTTAATTACCTTAGAAAAATTCGGTAAATAATGTTTATGGGCTAAAAGAAGTGCTTTAGCCATATTCCGAGCATCATTGTCTGAATGAACTAAAGGATTTAAGTTCATTGCTAATAAAAGCTCATTAAAATCGCCACTCACTGCCGCTTGGCTCGCGGCTATTTCAAATTCTTTGATGCTATAAATTAAGCCGAGAACTTTTTCATCGAACTGAGTCACTCTTTCGTGCGGTGTAACGCCATTACGCCCTAATTTACAGGTCATTTCGACAACCCAATTTGCAGGGATATTACTAATATGACCATTATGGGGAATATTCACATAATGCTCGGTCTGCTTGTCATTATACAGTGCATTTATCACTTCACAGGCGGCATCTGAATAATAAGCTCCCCCCCGCAATTCAAGCTGTTTTGGTTTAATTTTTAATTCGGGATCTTGGTATAATTCAAAAAGCTCTTTTTCAATTTTTTGTACAACTTGCGCTCTGGTGCCTTCTTTATAGAATTCCGCCATTTCAATCGCGAGCATTTCTTTATACTTAAAATAGTACTGTAAGTATGAGCATGGAATTAATTTCAAGGCCTTCAATAACCCACTATCAAAGGGTAAACCTGTAATATTTTTTACCGAGCTTGCTTTATAAGCTTTCGAAATAATGCCATTAAGTACTTCATCAAAGCGAGACACGCCGTCGACAAAAATGTCTTTGATAAATACCATATGATTTAAACCAAAAAGCGTTATCGACAAATTATTTTTTTTTGTTAAACCGAGCACATCCGTAATAAACATTTTCAGGCCAATTGGAATATTACAAACGCCTATAAAACGTCTAAATTGCGTATGCCGGTATACTGCTTCGGTTATCATTCCTGCTGGATTGGTAAAATTAATCACCCAAGCTTGGGGGCAAAGAGCTTCAATATCTTTAAGGATCTCAAAAATTACCGGAATGGTACGTAACCCTTTAAATAAGCCTCCCACTCCATTCGTTTCTTGCCCTAAGTATCCATATTGTAATGGTATTACTTCATCTTTCTCTCTCGCTTTTAATAACCCGACACGTAGCTGTGTCGTCACAAAATCAGCATCCTTTAGTGCAGCTTTGCGGTCTAATGTTTTATAGAGTTTTAACGGTATATTGGCATTTTTTATCATGCGCAACCCTAGCTCATAAATGATATCGAGTTTTTCTTTTCCTTCTTCAATATCAACCAGCCAAAGTTCACTAATCGGTAGTTCATGATAACGTTTAATAAAACCATCTATTAATTCAGGAGTGTAACTGCTTCCACCACCAATAGTGACGACTTTTAATTTATGCACCATATTAACACCTACCTATTTTATTAATAAACATTGGCTATCATTTTCACTGGATATCTTTAATAAAAATTTGACTGTAGGCTTTTTCTATATTCACTTGGTGTTAATGATGTCGCCTCTTTAAATTTTTTCACAAATAAACTAGGGCTACTGTAACCTGATTCAAATGCAATATCAGTGATTGAATAATTTGTAATTTCTAGCTGTTTTTTAGCAAAATTAATTCTAATTTCATTAATGATTTGCATTGGTGTTTTTCCGCAATAGCGCTTTGTGGCACGAGTTAAATACTCTTGTGACTTCCCTGTTATTGTCACCATATTTTCTAACGCATTTTCATTAAACATTGCAATTTCATGCATTTCTTCAATCGTGTTTTTTAGCCATTGTGGCGTATCATCATAGACTTTGCTTTCTCTATAATGACGTAGTCTATTGACCACATTAAAGGTTACTACCTCAATAAACTCATTAAATTCACTATCACGAAAGTTTAATGACGCAATCACTGATTCTATATAAGCCATAAATTCATTTTTTAATGGGTAGGCTTGAGAGGCAACAAAAAATGATGGTAATAAGGGTGAAAAATATTTTTCGAAGAATGACTTTCTTATACCAACATTTAAAATTCTTGTTGCTCCAAAGTCATAGAAACTTTCATGATGAGAGCCAATTGGCAGAAAAACAAAATTCCCTCGTTCAAGCAATACTTTTCTGCCATTAATTTTTTGATAATAACGCCCTGTTAGGACAATCGTATATTCATAATAATCATGCTGATGCAGCCCTGTTGCACTTTCTGTTTTATTATAAATAACAACATGGAAATCCTTGTCATTAAATATATCATTCTCATAGACCATTTTAATCTCTATATTTGAGTTATTAACATTTAGTGTCGGCTGCATCATCATCCCCTTTATTTAATTTATTTTTTATGGACTTCGATTAACTCCGTGATCAATTCACGAGCAAGTATCGTATTCATTAAGTGATCTTGAGCATGAACAAGTATTAAACTCACTTTAATTTTGCCTTCCCCCATATCCGTCTCTATCATTTTTGTCTGCACTTTATGGGCTTCAGTTAAGGCTTCTTTTGAATCTTCCATTAGCTCCATCGCCTCAACAAACTTGCCTTCCTTGGCATAAGTTAACGCTTTATAAGCGAGGCTTCTTGCCCTACCAGAATTAATGATTAACCCCATCACTACTTCTTCCAGACTGTCAGCAGAGAGTGTTCCATTACTATCTATGTCAATCATAACTTCCCCATTTATTATTCATTTTTAATATATTTAAAACTTCAATGCATTTTTGATCTCTTCTTCACTTTCCGTATTATTTGCAATAGTTTGCGCCTTATTAGAAATAATAACGAAAGGTAAATAAACAAGAACAGAAATACCAAGATTAAACAGTGCTAAAAATAAAGCAGAAATATTACCATTTGTGTTAAAGAATGCGCCTAATCCTGTTGGCATAGTCCATGGACCTATATTCGTAATCGGCGGAATAATACCTACATAATAGGCAATCACCGTGATTGCGGCTAACAGAGGTTGAATAATGATAAATGGAATAAAAAGGATTGGGTTCATGATCACAGGGATCCCAAATATAATTGGTTCATTAATTTGAAATATCCCCGCTGGTAACCCTAATTTAGCGACCTGCCGATAATCTGCTCGCCGTGAGGCTATAAATATGGCAATAATTAATCCAAGCGTAGCGCCTGTTCCACCAAGGAAAACATAGGAGTCTAATAAAGGTTTTGCCCACAAATGAAATGTCTGCCCCGCCTCAATCGCATCATTAACCGAACCATATTGATTATATAACGCGACATTTTCTAGCGCCCAAGGCGTCATAATCCCTGAGTCTAGTGCTGTAAGAGCCAAAGCACCATGAATACCAAAGAACCATAATAGTGAGGTGAAAATCGTATACGCCCAACCGACAACCCCTCCCAGAGAAGCTAATGGGGTTGAGATCGTATCCATAATAAATTGATGGAAGTGAGTCGCTTGCCCTGCTAGCACCCATGCAATAATCCCTACCACTAATAGTATCAGGAAACCTGGCACTAATGCAGAAAAGGAGCGGCTAACTGCTGGCGGTACTGTATCCGGTAATGTAATTACCCAGTTACGGCGGACAATAAAGGTAAAAGCTTCAGCAATAACTAAGCCAATGATAATACCTGAAATAATATTTGCGCCACCTAGCCAATTCGCACCGATAGCATAGGCTCCATTCACATCAAATGGTGTAACAGCCACAAAGGCTGCTATCGCAATAATTCCTGCCGCTATAGAGTCCACTTTGCGTTCTTCAGCGAGAGCCATAGCAATAAAAAAAGGCGTCATTAAAGACATAATCCCTAATGTACCGTTATATACATTACCGCCGATGCCTTTAAACTTATTAATGAACTCTATTGTTTCTGGTGATAGACGAACACCTAATGAATAGAAAAACGACCCTTCATTAAAACTCAGAAAAACGTTATTAATCAAAACAAACATTGCCCCAATTAACACTAATGGCATTAATCTAATAAAACCATTTTTTATTGCATTGATATGAGGTTGATTACCCAATTTTAATGCGATCGGAAGCAATACTTTTTCAAGAGAAGAGAGCATATGATCCATAGAATATCCTTAGATACTTTAATCACATATCTTGTTTGTATGCATAAGACGACCATAGCAAATAGATAAATAACTGAAGTTGTAACAAACTATAATTGATTAACGTGATTTATTTTTTATTGATGCGACCGCTGCTTTTAAAACACCTAAGCCATCAACTTTTCCATATAAAACCGAATCAATAACTTCAACATTTTTAGTTGGCAGTAAACGCTGGATTTCGGAATGCTTCCAAGCAATTTGAGGACCAAGTAAAACGAGATCTGCATCATTCCCTTTTTGGAGGACAAGCGTTTCAGAAAAAGCTTCTATAATAACGGGAACCTCATACTTTTCAGCTTGTTGCCTCATTTTAGAGACAAGTAGTGAGGTTGACATCCCAGCGGAACAAAACAAGTAAATAAGCTTCTTTTCCACAGTAATCCTCTCAATCATATCGTTCACTTAAAATACCTACCTCTCGCATCAGATATTTTTACGTTTTTTTGTTATCTAAATTCAGCTTGCGTCATTCGCGAGTTGCTTTTAGTTGAAGACATTATACGTAATATCCCTTGTAATGAATATTTCAGGGTTACAGTGAATTGTTTCTGATTGACTAATCGTTATGACGTTCTTCACATTTCATATAAATATATTATTGATAAAAAATATCAATTAATCATATTTTTATTATTATAAATTAAGTAATAATTTAAATTTTCTATTTTTATCCACTTATCAAAAAAAATATCGGCTCAAATTGAGCCGATATTTATTATTTTAATAATAGATTAAATCTATTTATTTACATGCGCTCGATTTATCAAACATAATATCACCTGTTTGCACTAACGCAGGATCAAATTTACCGTCTTCCATTGATGGCCTTACCGTATAGTAACCTTCAATTTCAGCATAAACAGGCGTTCCACCTGTCACACCTGTTGCACTATAACCTTTCTCAAGCTCTATCCCTGTTGCAGTATAAGTACGGCCTGTTTTACATTCGGTAAATGTTGCTGCATCAGCAAAGTAGCGGTATTCACCTGTTTTTTTGCTTGGTGCGACTTGCGTTAGCGTATAATTCAGTTGTGATTGAATTTTGTTGCCTTCCTGATCAAGCAAGACCATTGATTTATCATCTGCCGATGGTGCAAAGTACGCGCGCTCACCATTTGCATTCGTCATGCGTAATTTATCGCCATCTTTTGCCCATGTGCCCGTTTCATAAAATGTTTGGTCACCATCGCGAGACCCTAAATATACTAATTGCTCTACGTATGTACCATCTTGGTTAACCAGTAGAGTGGCCTCAATTCCAGAACAATCCGCACACGGTAAAATGCCTGTATATGCTCTATCAATATAAGTTACGCTAGGTTGTTTAACGGCTGTTTGGCAACCCACTAATGTCATCACACCGGTCGCCATTAATGCTAAGAATAGTGACTTTTTCATTACCTTTATCTCCTAACAGTTCAATTCTTATATTTTTAGTCTATATCTAATCATAACATTTTATGCAGAGAAAAATGGCGAGATTATTATATTTCGGACTTTACTGATATTAGTTCATTTTTTACCACATACGTTAATCATGAATTTACGTTTTCATCTATTGCTGATTATTGTTATTAAAATTACTGTGCTATTATCCTATGAAGCACATGATGCTTGGTAAAAAATAGTCAAGGCGGCAATAACCGCCACTAACATAGTGGTGAGGGAATATGTCTACAGATACTGAATATCAACCTATCAATTGTGATGATTACGAATATCTTGAAATCGCGTGCCAACGCCAATTGAAACTGGAAATTAAACTTCATGGCGGCGAAATCATTGAGGGGAAGGCCAGCGACTTGCTCTTGCGTAAAAAAGTTGAGTACCTAATCTTAGAGACTCAAGATGGAACAAAAGAGCTTCGTTTGGATCATATCAACACCTTCAGTCATCCTGAGATCGGCACTATCGTTGTCGATTGCTCTCACTAAAGCTCATACTCCATTGAGCCCCTCTACGCCCCTTATGAATGGTCACTGTCATAAGGGGCTCTCTATTTTATTTACACCTCTATTTGATATTCATCGAACTTATCCCAATGGAAGGCAACCCCAATTTCCTCATCTGCAACGAGGCCTTCAGGAGTGATAAAGCACCCAATGGCGGTAATTAATTGTTCATCATAATAAACTAGTGGGGTTCTTTCTCGCATCCAAGGAGAGATACCAAGCTCTTGCCAGATTTTTTTGCTACTTCTTGAATGCGTCCTACCCACAATGTTCAGTGTGCCTTGTAAGCCAAAACGAACAGTCACTTTTTCTGTTGGCAGAGGCGGGCGAATTTGCCCTTCATCGGCAATAACCTCAAGTCGCCCTAATCCTTCAGGCAAAATAAAAGGTTGGGGATAATCCCAGCAAAATTGTTGCCCTAATAACGGGTTGATACGACGTACAATCCATAATGCGCCTTGGTATCGACGAATATCGACATGGCCTAACTGACAAATCGGCTCAGCATCCTGACGGGCTAGCGCCACTTCTTGCCAAATGCGTTGTAGTTGATGGTAAGGTGGCATTGGCAAGCGGTGTAGACCAACCCAACGCCTAAGTAGCGCGTTACGTTTCGCTGGGCTGCAATCATGCAAGTTATCAATAAATAGACCACCGCGATAATCCATCATTTCGTCCAGCGCATCTTGTAATAGCTCATCAAGCAGCGATTCCTGTTCAGCACATAAGGATGCACTACGCGAAACTGCGGCGGCAAAATGAGGCCAACGCTCAGTTAAAGTCGGCATAATATGTATCCGAAGGAAATTGCGATCATAACGATCGTCTTGATTACTGTCATCTTCGACCCACGTTAACGGATATTCACGTGCATAATTTTCCAGATCGCCGCGAGATATTGCTAATAACGGACGTAGTAACCACGTTTCCCCTTTTTCTGCATAAAATGGTGACAATTCAGGCATTGACGAAAGCCCAGCAGGTCCACTGCCACGCTTTAATGCCAACATAAAGGTTTCTGCTTGGTCATCAAGGTGCTGAGCGGTGGCTATGATTTCCCCCTCTGCCAACTCGTTTCGGTAAGCCTGATAACGCGCCTCACGAGCAGCCGCTTCAATACCACGACTTGAAGGATCAACTGTAACATGCGTGCAGACAAAGGGAATATGCCACTGTTCACACAAGTGTTGGCAGTGAGCTTCCCAATCGTCGGCCCTAACGTTAAGCCCATGATGAATGTGAATAGCCCGGATCTCTAACGAGGGAAGCTGATATTTTTTGATTTGGTAAAGTGCATGCAGCAATACGGTTGAATCAACGCCCCCGCTAAATCCCACCAGTATTTTTCGAAAATGACCTATTTTGTTGAGCACCTGCTCTATAATTGCTTGCGGCTGTAGCGCCATGAATCTGCCCTTCTTTACGCTAATATGATTGCTTTCTCTTCTGACCAACACATAACACACCAGAAACGATAACTAGCAATACACCGATGATATAAGCGATTTCAAACGGATCACTTAAAATGACCACCAACCAAAGTACGGATAATACTGGGGATAAAAATACGATGGAGGCAATTTTTGCAGAATGTCCCGTATTCATCGCCTTAAACCATAAAATGTAAGATACACCGTTAATGAGTACCCCGTTGATTACCGTCGGCCAAAATGCAGCTTTGGAAGGCAATTGTAGTTCACTAAATGACAGTAGTAACACCAATGAAGTTAACGTTGAAAAGATAAATAACCAAACTGTACTAATATAAGGGTCAATCGAATATTGCCGTGAGAACACCGACATCAGTGCGAAACAAAATGCACCGCTAAATACGAATAACAGAGCCACCGGATCCTCAACCTGTAGTTGAGTAATATGCCCTTTGGTAAAAGTGATAATCACTGCAATAAACCCGATAATCACGCCCACAATCTGCCTGCCAGCTAGCTTATCTTTTAATAAAAAGACCGACAGCAAGATAATGATTAAAGGCCAACTATACTGGATCACTAATACTGCAATACCATTTTCAATGGCGTAACCGTAATAAAGAAGCAAATAAAATAAGCAATCTAAAAAACCAAGCACAAAGACTTTAAGGAGGATATCACGAGGAAGAATAAACAATTTGGTTGGCTTATAACCCGCGATCAGTGCAACCAGTATTACTGACATCGCTGAAATAAGATTAGACCAAAATAAAAATTGAAAGCTATCTAAACCATTTTGCCCAAACCGAGAAACAATTGGGATAAAACTCCATATTAATACACACATCAAGGCGTAAATTAAGTAGTTATATTGCCTCATTCTTATCTCTTATTTATGTCAGTTTTTAATCGGAAAAGTGACATCAACTTTGGAACGACCGTCGCTGCCTATATTCATTATTTTAGCAAAAACAATAAAGTGCTTATGTGGTTAACTACCCTATCAAAGTTACCAATTAATCACCACCTTGACTAGATTTCACGACTCAAAGAGCGTGATGCACGCATAAAAAACGGGAGCTGGCTATCCCAAACTCCCGTTTTTACTTTGCTAATAGGTCTTAATTAGCAATAGCCATATTCCATTAAACGCTGGTAGCGACGATTTTTTAATGCTTCTTCATCTAGCTCAAGCAATTCGTCTAAATCTTCGACGATACGTGCTTTTAAAGACGCCGCAACTTCATCGTAACTGCGGTGTGCGCCACCTAACGGCTCAGTGACCACATTATCAATAAGTTTCAACTCTTTAAGACGAGATGCGGTGATCCCCATTGCTTCTGCCGCTAATGGCGCTTTATCAGCGCTTTTCCACAGAATAGATGCACAACCTTCTGGAGAGATAACGGAATAGGTGCTGTATTGCAGCATATTCACTTTATCACCTACGCCGATAGCCAGCGCGCCACCAGACCCACCTTCACCAATAACGGTACAGATAACTGGCACTGATAAGCGAGACATTTCACGCAAGTTACGTGCAATGGCTTCCGACTGACCACGCTCTTCCGCGCCAACACCTGGGTAAGCCCCCGGAGTATCAATAAAGGTAATAATAGGTAAGTTGAAACGATCGGCCATTTCCATCAAGCGTAATGCCTTACGATAGCCTTCTGGTGCTGGCATACCAAAGTTACGGCGAATTTTTTCTTTTGTCTCACGCCCTTTTTGATGGCCAATAACCATAACAGGACGACCGTCCAAACGTGCAATACCGCCAACAATAGCTTTATCATCGGCATAAGCACGATCACCAGCGAGTTCTTGGAAGTCAGTAAATATACGAGAAATATAATCTAATGTATAAGGACGGCGTGGATGACGAGCAAGTTTAGCAATTTGCCATGCACCCAGATCAGAGAAAATCTTACGCGTCAGTTCAACACTTTTTTCACGTAAACGAGCAACCTCGTCATCTAGGTTGACTTCTAAATTGTTGTCTTGACGGCTAACTGCAGTCAGCGAATCAATTTTCGCTTCCAATTCAGCAATTGGCTGTTCAAAATCAAGAAAATCCAGACTCATAATATTCCTATTTTAGTCAAATTCTAATTCTACCTGCTCATTACCCAGCAGAGTTCGCAGAGAATTCAGAAGGTCATCAACGGGTGTTACGCGCCAAACAACACCAAATTTAAGCTTTGCTCTGGCATCATCCTTCTGATAATACAAATGAACCGGAATCGTTCCTGAACGATGGGGTTCAAGAGTGCTGCGAAGTCGGTTCAGTAACTGATCATTAATTTGTTTGTCTGACAGTGAAATTGCAAGTCCTCGCGCATATTTTTCCCTTGCTTCACTAATATCCATTAACTCCCGCACTGTCATTTTATTACCACCGTTGAAATCATCAAAGCTGACCTGACCGGTGGCAATCAGGATACTGTCTTTTTCCAGCAAGTGCTGGTATTTATCTAGTGCATCTGAAAATAACATAATATCCAGACGACCGGAACGATCATCAAGCGTACAAATACCAATTCGATTGCCACGCTTGGTAGTAATAACTTTGGCTGAAAGTACTAAACCTACCACAGTTGTCACCTGACCACGAGGGGTAGGGTTCACATCTTTCAATCTCAGACCATTAGTATAACGTTCTATTTCATTTAAATAACGCGTTATCGGGTGCCCTGTCAAATAAAGACCCAGCGTTTCCCTTTCACCGTCCAAAACAACTTGATCTGGCCATTTTGGTACGCTCGCGTATGAGCTTTCCACTTGTTCAGGGGCTTCTGCAAGCACACCAAACATATCAGTTTGCCCTATAGCCTCTGCTTTGGCGTGCTGATCCGCCGCTTTCAGCGCATCTTCCAGTGAAGACATTAAGGCTGCGCGGTGAGGCCCTAAATGATCGAACGCCCCCGCCATGATCAGTTTTTCCATGACGCGACGATTAATTTTTTTAAGATCAACACGCGCACAAAGATCAAAAATTTCCTTAAAGATCCCACCTTTTTGGCGAGCTTCTATAATCGCCTCAATTGGGCCTTCACCGACACCTTTAATCGCACCGATACCGTAAACAATTTCACCTTCATCGTTAACGTGAAAATGATATAGCCCACTATTAATATCAGGAGGTAATACTTTTAACCCCATTCGCCAACATTCATCGACGAGGCCGACGACTTTCTCGGTGTTATCCATATCCGCGGTCATAACAGCCGCCATAAATTCAGCCGGATAATGTGCTTTAAGCCATAATGTCTGGTATGAAACGAGCGCATAAGCGGCGGAGTGAGATTTGTTAAATCCGTAACCGGCAAATTTTTCTACCAAGTCAAAGATTTTCATCGATAGCTCACCATCGATACCGTTTTTGATGGCTCCTTCCTCAAAGACGGAACGCTGTTTTGCCATCTCCTCCGGTTTCTTTTTCCCCATCGCACGACGTAACATATCCGCGCCGCCGAGAGTATAACCAGCGAGTACCTGTGCAATCTGCATCACCTGTTCCTGGTATAAGATAATGCCATACGTCGGCTCTAGAACAGGTTTTAATGATTCATGTTGCCACTGCACATCAGGGTATGAAATCTCTTCACGCCCATGCTTACGGTCGATAAAGTTATCCACCATCCCTGATTGCAATGGACCAGGGCGAAACAGTGCCACCAATGCAATCATATCTTCAAAGCAGTCAGGACGCAGGCGCTTGATCAAATCCTTCATCCCTCGGGATTCAAGCTGGAATACCGCCGTTGTTTCTGAACGCTGCAACATGTCGAAACTTTTTTGATCATCCAATGGTATTGCCGCAATATCCACTGGCTCAAGGTTTTTCTTAGCCCGCCTTGCGTTGATCATCTCTAACGCCCAGTTAATGATCGTGAGCGTACGTAATCCCAAAAAGTCGAACTTCACCAATCCCGCATATTCAACGTCGTTTTTATCAAATTGGGTGACTGGGTTATTCCCTTCCGCATCGCAATACAGAGGGGCAAAATCGGTAATTTTGGTAGGCGCAATAACCACGCCCCCAGCATGTTTCCCAGCGTTACGTGTGACCCCTTCAAGTTTACGCGCCATATCGATGAGCGCTTTCACCTCTTCATCGGCTTCGTAAATTTCAGGCAGTTGCGGCTCGGCCTCAAATGCTTTCTCTAATGTCATTCCCGGATCAGGGGGAACCAGTTTCGAGATCCGATCGACAAAACCGTATGGGTGGCCTAATACACGGCCTACGTCGCGGATAACCGCCTTCGCCGCCATCGTACCGAACGTAATGATCTGCGAAACCGCATCTCGTCCATACATTTGAGCAACGTGATCAATCACTTGATCGCGTTTTTCCATACAGAAGTCAACGTCAAAGTCAGGCATAGAAACCCGTTCAGGGTTTAAGAAACGTTCAAAAAGGAGATCGAACTCTAACGGATCTAAGTCAGTAATTTTTAGAGCGTAGGCAACCAAAGAGCCTGCACCGGAGCCACGACCAGGCCCTACTGGTACACCGTTATCTTTTGACCATTGAATAAACTCCATCACGATCAAGAAATAACCAGGGAACCCCATTTGGTTAATAACGTTTAGCTCGACTTCTAGCCGTTCATCATATTCAGGACGTCTTTCGGCTCTCACTTTCTCATCAGGAAAAAGGAACTTCAGGCGCTCCTCTAATCCCTCTTTTGACCGCATAACCAAAAAGTCTTCCGTTTTCATATCCCCTGTTGGGAATTGGGGAAGGAAGTACTCACCAAGACGAATGGTTACGTTACAACGCTTAGCAATCTCTACACTATTTTCAAGTGCTTCAGGGATGTCGGCAAACAGCTCACACATCTCTTCTTCAGATCGTAAATATTGCTGAGGGCTATATTTTTTAGGCCTTTTAGGATCAGATAAGGTAAAACCATCATGGATAGCGACACGTATTTCATGCGCATCAAAGTCGCTACTTTCAATAAAACGTACATCATTAGTCGCAACAACAGGTAAACCACGCTGCGTTGCAAGCTCTACCGCCGCATGTAAATAACTCTCTTCGTCAGGCCTTCCTGTACGAATGAGTTCTAAATAGTAGCAACCGGGAAAGTGGGTTTCGTAAAATGCCAAGCATTCATCAACGAGAGCTTGATTACCGCGCAATAAAAATTGCCCTACATCCCCTTGGCGGCCACCTGAAAGCAGTATCAAACCTTCTTTATGCTTAACAAGCCAATCGCGATGGATCGTTGGCCCTATCGCCCCATAGCCTTTTTGATAGGCTTCTGAGATCAACAGTGTCAGGTTTTGGTAGCCTTCGTTATTACGAGCTAGTACGGTTAAGTGAGCAATCTCATCACCCAATTGCTCGCTTTCAACAAAAAAGTCAGCGCCAATAATAGGTTTAATACCAGCACCGTGCGCTGCCCCATAGAACTTCACCAAACCACATAAGTTAGTGAAATCAGTGATCGCAAATGCTGGCATGCCCATTGCTGCCACTTTTTTAACTAATGGGCCGGTTTTTGCCAGACCATCAATCATTGAATAGTCGCTGTGAACGCGTAAGTGAATAAAACGAGGTTCAGCCATCTAATTTATACTCAATCTTTCGCTTCTAATGCACGGCGCACAGGAGCAAAACTCTTGCGATGAAATTTTGTTGCGCCAAACTGTGCCAGTTTTTCTAAATGATAAGCCGTCGGATAGCCCTTATGTTTTGCAAAACCATATTCTGGATAAGCTTTATCTAGCTCAACCATTTCTCGGTCTCTAACCACTTTGGCTAAAATTGATGCCGCGCTTATTTCCTGCACTAAACTATCACCTTTAATCACCGCTTGTGAAGGCATTGATAAGGTTGGGCAACGGTTACCATCCACTAAAACAAAATCAGGTGTTATGCTTAAACCAGCAACAGCACGTTGCATCGCAAGCATGGTGGCATGCAGGATATTGATTTCATCAATTTCTTCAGGTTCGGCTCGCCCAATACACCAGCACAAGGCTTTTTCTTGGATCTCAACAAAGAGTTTTTCGCGTTTTTTCTCGGTGAGTTTTTTTGAGTCAGTCAAGCCAATGATTGGATTTTTAGGATCCAATATTACAGCGGCGGTCACCACCGCACCAACAAGGGGGCCGCGCCCAACTTCATCTACGCCAGCAATTAAGTTGGCTTTTGGGTATATAAAATCCATTAATTTCGAACCAAATCCAATACAGCTTCAGCCGCTTGTTTATCTGCATCACAGCGGATCAATTGATGGAGCTGTAAAAATGTTGCTTTTAATTGTTCTACCTGTTCGCCGCCTTCCAGTAAGGGAATTAGCTGCTGAGCTAACTTTTCAGGTTGGCACTCTTCCTGTAGTAACTCTTTGACTATCTCTTTTTCAGCTAACAAATTAGGCAATGAAACATAGGGTGTCTTTACTAAACGTTTTGCCAACCAAAAAGTAAATGGTTTCATACGATAACCCACTACCATTGGACATTTCGCTAGCATACATTCAAGAGCCGCCGTTCCCGATGCGAGCAACGTCGCATCCGCCGCGATCATCGCATCTCTGCCTTGGCCATCTAACATATGGACAGCTAGCTCTGGAGCGACTTGTTGACGGATCGCTTCAAACTGTTCACGCCGTTTTTGGTTGACCAAAGGCACGACAATGTGAAGATCCGTAAAATGCTGTTGTAAAATTTTCGCTGTTTTCAAAAAATCAGCACTTAGCATTTCAACTTCTGAGTGACGGCTGCCCGGTAAGAGGGCTAAACACTTCCCTTCTTCAGGTATACCAATGCGTTGCCTTGCCGCTGTTTTATCGACATGAAGCGGGATAGCATCTGCCATTGTGTGCCCAATAAAGCGACACGGAACATTAAAACGATCATAGAAGGCTTTTTCAAACGGCAAAAAGGCAAGCACTAAATTTGTTGCTCGACCAATTTTGAAGACGCGTTTCTGCCGCCATGCCCACACAGAAGGGCTGACGTAATGAATGGTTTTAATGCCTTTTGATTTTAACTTCCCTTCAAGGGTGATATTAAAATCAGGTGCATCAATACCAACAAAGATATCTGGCTGTAATTGTGTAAAGCGTTCGGTAAGATCTTTGCGAATAGCGAGTAACCGAGGAAGCCTGCCAAGCACTTCAACAATCCCCATTACCGCTAACTCTTCCATCTCATACCAAGCTTCACAGCCTTCTGCTTGCATTAAAGGCCCTGCGACACCTACAAAACGTGCATCAGGTACTTGTGCTTTGAGTGCTCGGATAAGCCCTGCGCCGAGTATATCGCCGGATGTTTCCCCAGCAACAAGGCCAATAGTAAGTGGGCGGTGATGATTCGCCAAAATGATCTCCTTAATAAAGGCCCTGACTTCGTTATCTTAACTACCGACTAACGAATAATACCACGATTAGACTCTGCGGAGTTCTCAAGGAACTCGCTGAACACTTTCACATGCGGGTTAGCTTGTGCAAGTTGAGCGATTTCGCTACGTGCTTCCTCTAGTGATTTACCTGAACGATAAAGGACTTTGTAGGCATTACGAATCGCATGTAGAGACTCTTTATCAAAACCGCGACGCTTCAAGCCTTCAATATTCAGGCCATAAGGCGTTGCATGGTTACCTTGCGCAATGACGTAAGGTGGAACATCTTGCGCCACACCTGAACAACCGCCAACCATAACATGAGCACCAATTTGGCAAAATTGATGAACAGCAGTCATTCCGCCAATAATTGCGAAGTCACCTAAAATAACATGACCACCCAGTGTACCGTTGTTTGCAATGATGCAGCGGTTACCAATAATACAATCGTGGGCAATATGCACATTCACCATAAATAGGTTATCGTCACCCACTTTGGTTAAACTACCGCCTTGGATCGTTCCGCGATGGATAGTGACACTTTCTCTTATACGGTTTCTGTCACCGATCTCGACTCGTGTTGGTTCACCTTGGTATTTCAGGTCTTGGTTGATTTCACCAATCGATGCGAACTGGAAGATCACATTGTCACGGCCAATTTTGGTGTGGCCATTAACAACAATGTGCGATTTGAGCTCAGTGCCTTCGCCGATTTCAACGTTAGCACCAATATAACAAAAAGGGCCAATACGAACATTGGCACCAATAATAGCTCCATCTTCGACAATCGATGAGGGATGAATACAGGCTGTTTTATCAATCATATCAGACCTCACGGCGACGGGCGCACATCATTTCAGCTTCGCAGGCCACTTCTCCATCAACTTTTGCAACACCTTTAAAACGTGCAACACCGCGACGTTCTTTAATAAACTCGACTTCGAGGATCATCTGATCTCCCGGCAACACTGGGCGCTTGAAACGAGCATTATCAATCGCTGCAAAATAGTACAATTCACCCGGTTCTAGTTTACCAACGCTCTTAAATGCTAGGATACCTGTTGCTTGAGCCATTGCTTCTAGGATCAACACACCTGGAAAAATAGGTTTGCCCGGAAAGTGGCCTTGGAAAAAGGGTTCATTGAATGACACATTTTTTACTGCGCGCAGAGATTTTCCTTTTTCAAAATCCAGTACACGGTCAACCAAAAGGAATGGGTAACGGTGTGGAAGTAATTCTAAAATCTCTTCAATATTCAGAGTATGATTATCACTCATCGAAATACTCTTCCTGTCTATTAATACAATTTAATTAACGAATCGGCCTGCTTTAACCATAAAGTTAGGTTAACTGGCAGGCCGGAAAAACGTAACTCAGTCGATTATTTTAACCTGAATTACGAAATGATTACTGATTTTTTTGAGTTTGACTATCTAATTCACGCTCAACAGCTTTTAAGCGCTTATTCATCTCATTGATATTCAAAACCAAAGCTGCTGTTTTACGCCAAACTTTATTAGGCTGTAAAGGAATACCAGAAGAGTATACACCAGGTTCAGTGATTGGTCTCATAACCATTCCCATCCCTGTGACAGTCACCTTATCGCAAATTTCCATGTGACCGTTAATAACACTCGCACCACCAATCATGCAGTAGCGACCAATTTTCAAGCTACCCGCCATGATAACGCCACCTGCTACGGCGGTATTATCACCGATGGTTACGTTGTGTGCTATCTGACATTGGTTATCAATAATAACACCATTACCAATAACTGTATTATCTAGCGCACCACGATCAATTGTTGTACAAGCGCCAATTTCTACGCGATCGCCAATAATAACTGTGCCTAGCTGAGGAATTTTGACCCAATTGCCACGATCATTCGCGTAGCCAAAACCATCAGAACCGATAACAGCTCCTGATTGGATCAAGCAGTGTTCACCAATTTCAACATTATGGTAAACGCTAACATTCGCCCATAAACGCGTACCAGCCCCGATACGAGTATTTTTACCAACAAAACAACCTGCGCCAATAACAACGTTATCGCCTAACACAACGCCGCTTTCAATCACGGCATTCGCCCCAATCGCCACGTTGTTTCCTAACTTCGCCCCTTCATCGATAACGGCTGACGAATGGATATTCTCTGCTGGGCTTGGCGTTGTATCCATGATTTGTGCCATGCGAGCATAGGCAAGATAAGGGTTATCGACTACCAGCGCCGCCACTTTACAAGCATCAAGATCTTTCGCTGTTAATACCACAGCGGCAGCCTGACACTCAGCGAGTTTGTCGCTGTAGCGACTATCTGATAGGAATGTAATTTGCTGATTATTTGCTGAATACATCGGTGCAATACCGGTGATGACGATATCGCCATCACCGTGTAACTGTGCATTCAACTGCTGAGCGAGGTCAGCCAATCGAATTGAGGACATCTATTATTTAACCTGTTTTTGAACCTTACTCGTGATGTCTACGCTATCTTTGGCATATGCAACAGCATTTGCATCGATAACCACATCATAACCTTCTTTGGCTGCAACAGATTTAATAGAATCCTGAATACGACTTAGGATTTTGTTACGCTCTTCCATTTGACGACGACGGTTGTCTTCTTCAAATTTTTGCGCTTTTTCTGCGAACTGATCACGTTTAGCCATCAGCTCTTTTTCTTGTTTTTCACGTTCGCTTTGCTTCATTGTTGCACCATCACGACGTAATTTTTCTACGCGTGATTGAAGGTCTTTTTCTAAATTTTGCAACTCTGTCGCACGGCTTTTGAATTCACTTTCAAGCTGTTTAGCTACAGCTTCGCGCGCTGGCATTTTTTGGAAAATTTCGCCAACGTTCACGACTGCAATTTTATCTGCATAAGCACCTGCTGACATCGCCAAAGCCAGAGTGACACCCGCCGCACACAACAATTTTTTCACACGAAACTCCTTAACCCATATTTATGGCTGGAAATTTTGGTCACCCTCACTATATATGCAAGGGCTTTCCTTAGATAGAGACGTTCTAGATTACCACGTTCTACCAATATTAAATTGGAACTGTTCTGATTTATCCCCTTCGTAATCCTTAATAGGTTGCGCATAGGAGAAGACCAGAGGCCCAAGCGGTGACATCCACTGTAGAGCAACCCCCGTAGAAACACGGACGTTTGTTGCTTTACCATAATCTGGCATGCCTTTACGCCAATCTGCATTGATACTGTTCCAGTTGGTATCCCATACTGTACCCGCATCAACAAATAACGATGTACGAACTGTATTTGAGTATTTCTCATCGATAAATGGTGTTGGTGTAATCAGCTCAAAGGACGCCGCATACATCGCATTACCACCTACCGCATCGCTTGATGGGCTACCCGGTTCAGGCTCACCTTTACCATTAACATTTTTCAGATAAACCGCTTTTGGCCCGATATTGTTAGAACGGAAACCACGCAGCGTACTTGAACCACCAGCATAGAAGTTTTCATAGAATGGCATTTGCTTGCTGCCAAGACCATCCCCGTAACCTGCTTGTGCACGACCTAAGATAACCCAAGTCTCATCTTCATTGATTGGGTAGTACTGTGCTGTATCAAAACGCAGTTTGTAGTACTCGTTATCAGAGCCTGGAACGGTGATTTTACCTGAAACACTGGTTTTATTACCCGATGTCGGGAAGAAACCACGGTTCAAGGAATTATAAGTCCAACCTAAGTTAACGGTGAAGTCATCCGCATTAAATTTCTCTTTATTGCGACCATCATCATTAATTGGAGGCTTATCGCCCATAGAATAGAGGTAATCCCACATTGCTGCTTGCGGACGCATATCAGACAATGAGTTATGAACGTAACCTGCACCAACACGGAATGAGTTATTCTCGTTGAATGGGAAGCTTAAGAACGTATCTAAACCATAGGTTTTATTGGTATAGCCAGACAAGTCAGCATCTTTCGCACGGAAATCATTATAGAAAACACGCCCGCCTAAGCTCACACCATTAACGGTGAAGTAAGGATCCGTAAACGACATTTCAACGTTGGTTGAGTAATCGTTTTTACTTGCGTTGATCCCAACCGCATTACCGGTTCCTAACCAGTTGTCTTGACTTACACCGACTTGGAAACTCACGCCACTTTCAGTACCGAAACCGACACCAAAGTTCATGGAGCCTGTATTACGCTCTTTAACTTTGTAGACCACATCGACTTGGTCTGGGCTACCCGGTACCCGTTGCGTTTCGACATCAACAGTTTCAAAGAAACCCGTACGGTTAAGACGCTCTTTGCCTAATTCGACTAAATCATTACCAAGCCAAGCCCCTTCCATCTGGCGCATTTCACGACGGAGGACGGAGTCTTTACTTGTGTCATTACCTTGGAAACGGATTTGACGAACATAGAAGCGGTTACCTGCATCAATATTGACATGCAGTTTGACCGTTTTATCTTCATCATTAATTTCAGGTTGTGTCATTACACGAGGATAGGCATAACCATAACGACCAAGAAGATCCTTGATTTTGTTTTCCATACTCGTCACCTGCGTGCCGTTATACAGCTCGCCTGGGGTGATCGTAATGAGTTCTTGAATTTCAGTCAGATGATCTGCGGTATTACCATTAATTTCCACACCAGAGATCTTATATTGATCGCCTTCAGTGACATTAATTGTAATGTAGATATCTTTTTTGTCTAGCGTCAAACTGACTTGAGTGGAATCAATATTGAAACGCGCATAGCCACGGTCAAGATAGAAGCTACGAAGAGTTTCTAAATCACCAGCCAGTTTTTGTTTTTGATATTTTTGGTCTGCCGCTAGGTTCCACCATGGCACATCATCACGCAATTGGAATTTATTAACCAATTCAGCCGTCGTGTAATTTTTGTTTCCTACGACGTTAATCTGCTGAATTTTTGCAGACACGCCCTCAGAGAACACAAATTTTAAATCTACACGGTTACGAGGCAGTGGCGTAGCCACTGCTTTTACTGTCGCATTGTATTTACCAACACTATAGTAAAAGTCTTCCAGACCTTTCTCGATATTCGCTATTTTCGTGCGGTCCAAAGCCTCACCAACACGAATGTTTGATGCTTCCAAGTTTTGTTTGAGCATATCATCTTTAACAGATTTATTGCCTGTAAAAGTGATACTCGCGATGGTTGGTCGCTCTTTAACTTGAACGATCAGCGTGTTTCCATCACGCAGGACCCTAACATCTTCGAAGTTGCCAGTAGAGAATAGAGATCGAATTGAACGGCTAATATCTTCGTTATCAATCGAGTCACCTACCCTGACAGGCATGTTCAATAATGCTGCACCAACGGCGACGCGTTGTAGACCTTCGAAACGAATGTCCTTAACTACGAATCCGTCTGAACCGTATGCAGTCGCGCTGCCAAATAGCAGCGACGCTATGAGCAACTTTTTCATCGCCATCGTTGTTATGCGTATTCCTTACTGGTCCCCAGCTTACTTGTTAGAAGCGAGAGAAATCATTAAAAAGTGCAAGTCCCATTAACAGAATCAATGCCATTGCACCTATCCGATAACTAAAGTCTTGTACTCGCTCAGACACTGGACTTCCTTTAATTTTCTCAATTAACAGGAAGAGCAAGTGCCCCCCCATCTAATACAGGCAATGGAAACAAATTGATAATGCCCAAGTTTACGCTTATCAGCGCAATGAACATCAAATAATATACCAAGCCTGACTCTGCCGATACCCCTGCACCTTTCGCAATAGATATCGGTCCACTCAAGTTGTTAAGTTTGACATCCCCAACAACGAGTTTGCCCATCATATTCACGGTCAGTTTCATCAACTGCCACGTTTTATCGCTAGCTTGATAGATGGCAGAAAATGGCCCATATTGCTGCACCATTCTATATTCATCTGCTAACGGTAACACTGAAAGTTCAACTCCCGCAAATCCAATTTGCTCGCCACCCTTTCCATTTTGACTATCAGGCGTCAATGTGAGTGAGATGATCTGATTATTTCTTTCAACAGCTAACTTCAACGGTTGATTCGGACTATTACGAATCAACCGAGTTACCGGATTCCACAAATCTAATGTTTCGCCATTTACGCTAACAATTCTATCTCCGGGTTGCAAACCTGCTCGCTCACCAGCTAAACCCGGTGAAACTTTCGATATCACAGGATCAATTCTAGCGGAAACCGGCATAATTCCCATGGAAAGAACGGGATCTTGCTTTTCAGGATCAAATTGCCATGCGGTTAAATCTACCGTTTTAGTCACTGGTTCACTAAACCCTTGAGGCAATACGGACACAGTGAGTTCACTGTCGCCAATTTTGCCAACTAAGGCTAATCGAATTGAATTCCAGTCAGGCGTTTCGATACCATCAATCGATTTTAGTTCCATTCCCGGCAAAATATTTGCACTAGCGGCAACGGAGCCAGGTTTCACATCTTCAATCACAGGGCGTACTGATGGAATCCCCATCATGAACACCACCCAGTAGACAACAATTGCAAGTAAAAAGTTCGCAATTGGGCCAGCACTAATGATGGCGGCTCTCTGACCAACCGTTTTATTGTTAAACGCTAAATGACGGCGTTCAGGTGACACATCACCGACGCGCTCATCAAGCATTTTGACATAACCGCCTAGCGGGATCAGGGCAATAACAAATTCGGTTCCTTGTCGATCCACCTTGCGCCATAACGTTTTCCCAAAGCCGATAGAAAAACGTTCTACATAAACACCGCAGCGACGTGCAACCCAAAAGTGACCAAATTCATGTACGGTAATTAACACCCCAATGGCGATGATAAATGCCGCTAGACTCCAAAAAAATCCCATGTCTTATCCTAGAGACCGAACCCGTTAAAAACTAACAAATTTAACCCTGCAAATACAGGTATTGCCGCTGTTAGACTGTCAATTCGATCAAGAATTCCACCGTGACCAGGAATTAAATGGCTACTGTCTTTAATTCCTGACTGGCGTTTAAACATACTTTCCGTCAAATCACCGAACACAGATACTACAACAACAATAATTGATGTAACCAGCAAATAATCAGGCATTACTGGGATTGGCGCAAATGAACTAAATAGCCAAGAAATAATACCTGCGGTGATCAACCCACCAACAAGGCCTTCCCAGGTTTTACCGGGGGAAACCTTAGGTGCCATCTTATGGCGCCCCATTGTACGACCAAAGGCATAAGCGCCTGAATCAGCACCCCACACCAGCAACATAACATATAGCAACCACCAAGCACCAAAAAAGGTGTCACTATGGTAACCAATGGTTCGAAGCACCATCATACCGCAATAAAAAGGAATGATAGTTAACAGCCCAAACAGTACACGTACTAACGCCGATTGCCCCCATGCTTTTGCTGATGCTGGGAAAGTAATCACAAGTAAAATTGCCACTATCCACCAAATAAGACCGGCCCATAAACCATATAAAATAAGCGGCTCATTCTTTAACGTTGTGATATCAGCAAAAGAGAACTGCATGGCTAGCAGTATGATGGCAAAAACCACCGCAAGACCAATTCGCTTAGCGTGTGTGTGCCAACCTGCAAATTGCGCCCATTCCCAAGCCCCTAAAGCACATACGGCAATCACCACATAACCAAAAGCGGCAGGTGAAAGCAAAAAAAGCGCAGCAATAACCAGCGGTATTAATACAATCGCTGTCATTAAACGATATTTCAGCACAATTTACCCCTTTTATTTAACGAGCTCATCATCAGACTCAGCTCCACCATAACGCCGCTCGCGTTGACTAAAAGCATCAATTGCATTCTGAAACACCATTTCATCAAAATCTGGCCACAGTACATTGGTGAAATAGAATTCCGCATAAGCAACCTGCCATAATAAAAAGTTACTGATACGGTGTTCTCCACCAGTTCTGATAACCAAATCAACATTTTCTTGATCATGCATACAAACATAATGGTCAATGGTATTTTCATTGATATCGTCAAGAGAAAGTTGCCCACTTTGTACGCGCGCAAAGATTTGCTTCATACTATTAGCAATATCCCAACGACCACCATAATTCGCCGCAATATTGAGTTTTAAGCCCGTATTATTTGCAGTTAATTTTTCTGCTTTTTGAATACGTTTTTGAAGACGCTCACTAAATCGACTAATATCACCAATAACCAATAATTTTACATTATTTTTATGTAGATTCTTGACTTCATTATCTAACGCAAAAACAAATAGCTCCATCAGTGAACTGACTTCTTTTTCTGGTCTTCTCCAGTTTTCACTACTAAATGCATACAGCGTCAGTGAGCTAATCTTGTTTTTTACTGCAAAACGTACTGCATTACGCACAGACTCAACGCCAGCCTTGTGCCCTGTTATTCTTAGTTTTCCTCTCTGCTTTGCCCAACGCCCATTGCCATCCATGATAATCGCAACATGTTTTGGCAAGGCTGAATGAGAGAGATTTTCACCACTAGAGTTCATTAAATAGTAATCCTTGTATGCATAGCGTCGAGAATTCAGCATTATCATAACCGCTATTGTTGAGTTTGCTGATAAGACACATCCTTAATTCTCCGCTAAATACTGATATTATCTTTCGTTCTTATAAGCGTCACATATTAAAGACTTATTATACTTATCAGCAACTAAATAAATCACATACTAGACTGAAAATGTATGTTTGATTAGTTGTGCAGCTTCTCGACGAGCTTGATTGTCGATGTCTAAGACCTCATCAATCGAAACTGGTTCAGATAAATGCAATTTTTCTAATGTACTTAGGTTAATTTTTGCAATATCTGTAAAGCGTATTTTACCGTCCAAGAATGCAGCGACAGCGATTTCATTAGCGCCATTTAGAATAGTTGTGGCTGCTTGCCCAGCATGGCAGGCATCGATAGCCAATTTTAAACAAGGGTAACGTTGATAATCTGGCTGTACAAAGGTTAATGATGACAATTTTGTAAAATCTAACGGTTCGACACCAGAAGAAATACGCTGCGGATAAGCCATGCTGTATGAAATTGGGGTGCACATATCAGGCGTACCTAGCTGAGCTATCACGCTACCATCACGATAACGCACCATAGAATGGATAACGGATTGAGGGTGAATAATCACTTCCATTTGTTGTTGATTGGCATTAAAGAAATAACAAGCCTCAATATATTCAAGCCCCTTATTCATCATCGTCGCTGAATCAACAGAAATTTTACGCCCCATAGACCAATTTGGATGGTTGCATGCTTCGTCCGGCGTCACATTATCTAGGTGCGACAACGGAGTATCCCTAAAAGGACCACCAGAACCTGTCAAAATAATGCTTGAAATTCCCGAGGCCGATAAATCGGCAAAACCCAAGTTGAGTTGAATGTTTTCAGGTAAACTTTGGAAAATCGCATTATGTTCGCTATCGATAGGAAAGACTGTCGCACCGTGCTCACGAATCGCATTAAAGAATAGACGACCGCTCGTGATCAGCGATTCTTTATTCGCTAATAAAATTCGTTTGCCCTTGCGGATTGCGGCTAAGGTAGGAAGTAGTCCAGCAACACCAGTAATAGCGGACATCACTTGGTCCGCATCATCCAAGCCTGCAAGTTGAATGGCGGCATCTGTTCCTGATAAAACTTCTGTTTTGCAATTATTTTCAGACAAAATTGCCCGTAATGCTTGAGCAGAAGATTCATCAGCCATAGAGGCGTATTGAGGTTGAAATTCAAGGCATTGGTTTGCTAATTCCGCCACATTGCGACCAGCAACTAAAGCGACAATTTGAAATTTATCACGGTTATTTCTGACAACAGAAAGTGTGCTTTTACCAATTGAACCTGTTGATCCTAGAATAGTAAGACGTTTCATTATGCGGATGCTCTGTATTTACTCAATACTGAGATTATATCAGCTTGAAAGGGAAGAAAGGATTTTTATTAGATATGAATGAATAAAGCCATCAGAGATTTCCCTCTAGATGGCTTTATTCGCTACTTGATAGATTAGAATTCCATCAATTCAGCTTCTTTCTGCGCTAATGCTTCATCAACTTTCTTAATGTAGCCATCAGTCAGTTTTTGGATGTCATCTTGTGAACGACGTTCTTCGTCTTCACTGATCTCTTTATCTTTCAGCAGGGCTTTAATTTTATCGTTCGCATCACGACGAATGTTACGAACAGCAACACGACCTTGCTCAGCTTCCGCTCTAACAACTTTGATCAGGTCTTTACGGCGCTCTTCTGTCAGTGGAGGAAGTGGAACACGGATAACAGTACCGGCAGAAGATGGGTTTAAACCTAAATCAGACGCCATAATCGCTTTTTCAATCGCAGGAGACATTGAGCGATCAAAGACTGAAATTGCTAAAGTACGCGCATCTTCAACAGTTACGTTAGCAAGTTGGCGCAAAGGCGTTGCGGCGCCATAATAGTCAACCATGATGCCATCAAGTAGGCTTGGTGACGCACGGCCTGTACGAACTTTACTGATTTGGTTTTTTAGTGCTTCAACACTCTTTTCCATACGGTCTTGAGCATCTTTTTTGATTTCATTAATCACGTTTTCAACCCTTAAGAACTGGTTATTAAAGGCCGCAATGCAGCCTCGCTTAAATTGTCTGAACTTATATTAGATAATACAGTTAAACGCGGTTGATGTCTCTGAGTATTAATTGTGAGAAATCAGAGTTCCTTCATTTTCACCCATTACAACACGACGTAGAGCGCCAGGTTTATTCATATTGAAAACACGAATAGGCAAGTTATGATCACGTGCTAACGTAAACGCTGCCAAATCCATCACTTTCAATTCACGCTCAAGCACCTCTTGATAAGTCAGCGTTTCATAAAGTACGGCATCTGGGTTCTTTGCAGGATCCGCTGAATAAACACCATCAACTTTTGTTGCTTTCAATACAACATCCGCTTCAATCTCAATACCACGTAAACACGCGGCAGAGTCAGTTGTAAAGAATGGGTTACCTGTTCCAGCAGAAAAAATCACAACACGACCATGGCGTAACAGACTGATAGCTTCAGCCCAGCTATAGTTATCACACACGCCGTTAAGAGGAATAGCAGACATCAGTCTTGCATTCACGTAAGCACGATGCAATGCATCACGCATCGCTAGCCCGTTCATCACAGTGGCTAGCATTCCCATATGGTCACCGACCACACGGTTCATCCCCGCCTGTGCCAAACCAGCACCACGAAACAGGTTACCACCGCCAATAACGACACCGACCTGTACACCCAGCTCTATAAGTTCTTTGATTTCCTGAGCCATACGATCTAAAACGCTAGCATCGATTCCAAAACCTTCTGCGCCTTGTAAGGCTTCGCCACTGAGCTTAAGCAGGATACGCTGATAAACGGGTTTTGCATTGGTTGCCATGGTGTTCTGTCCTACACAGATAATTTATTGGGGTAACACACGCAGAATACTTAAAGGTGGATTCTACGTACCTTAATTATTGAATTCGTTGTATTACTACAATGTATATTAAAACAGAGCCGCCAATCGGCGGCTCCTTGTAAAACTGACGACTTATTTGCTCATTGCAGCAACTTCAGCTGCAAAGTCAGTTTCAACTTTCTCAATACCTTCACCCACTTCGAAACGGATGAAGTTAGTGACTTTCGCATTTTTCTCTTTCAGCAGATCACCAACAGATTTGCTTGGATCCATCACGAAAGGCTGGCCAGTCAGAGAGATTTCGCCAGTAAATTTGTTCATACGGCCAGTAACCATTTTCTCTGCGATTTCGCGTGGTTTACCTGACTGCATAGCGATGTCTAATTGGATTTGGTGCTCGTGAGCAACAACGTCCGCTGGTACATCGTCTGGAGTAACATATTCAGGCTTGCTTGCAGCAATGTGCATTGCAATGTGTTTTAGCAGCTCTTCATCAGCGCCTTCAGCCGCAACCAAAACACCGATACGCGCACCGTGCAGGTAGCTACCTACTTGTGCACCGTCTAGGATTGCGACGCGACGAATGTTGATGTTTTCACCGATTTTAGCGACCAGAGCAGTACGTGCATCTTCGAATTTCGCTTTAACTGCTTCGATATCAGTATTTCTATCAGCGATAACAGAAGCCATAACTTCTTTACCAAATGCCAAGAAACCAGCATCTTTAGCAACGAAGTCAGTTTCACAGTTCAGTTCGATCAGAGCACCGCTTTTGCCATCAGCAAAAACTTCTGCAAGGATAACACCTTCAGCAGCAACACGGCCTGCTTTCTTAGCAGCTTTAGCTTGACCTGATTTACGCATGTTGTCGATTGCTAATTCGATATCACCATTAGCTTCAACTAGTGCTTTTTTACATTCCATCATACCTGCGCCAGTACGTTCGCGCAGTTCTTTTACCAATGCAGCGGTAATTCCAGACATGTGATTTATTCCTCGATATACCTCGTAGGGGGCTCCCTACAAGGGTCATTCTGATTCAGATAGATAAAAGGGGCCATATAGGCCCCCTTCTAACCATATAGCAATACCTGGTTTATAAGGGCTCTTTATTAGAGCAGGCCTTATTATTCAGCTTCTACTAAGCCTTCTTCTGCTTGAACAGCCAGATCCTGAGAACGACCTTCACGAACGGAAGTTGCTACAGCGCTCAGATACAATTTGATTGCACGGATTGCGTCGTCGTTACCAGGGATAACGAAGTCGATACCGTCTGGATCAGAGTTAGTATCAACGATAGCAAATACTGGGATACCCAGGTTGTTTGCTTCTTTGATAGCAATGTGTTCGTGTTCTGCATCGATAACGAACAGAGCGTCAGGTAAACCGCCCATATCTTTGATACCGCCTAAGCTGTTTTCTAACTTACCAAGTTCACGAGAACGCATCAGCGCTTCTTTTTTGGTCAGTTTGTCGAAAGTACCGTCTTGTGACTGAACTTCCAGATCTTTCAGACGTTTGATTGACTGACGAACAGTTTTCCAGTTAGTCAGCATACCACCTAACCAACGGTGGTTAACGAAATACTGGTCACAGCTATTAGCAGCTTCTTGAACGGCTTCGCTTGCTGCACGTTTAGTACCAACAAACAGAATCTTGCCTTTACGAGAAGCAATTTTAGTCAACTCAGCCAGAGCTTCGTTGAACATTGGAACGGTTTTTTCCAAGTTAATGATATGTACTTTGTTACGAGCGCCGAAAATGAAAGGTTTCATTTTAGGGTTCCAGTAACGAGTCTGGTGACCAAAGTGTACGCCCGCTTGTAGCATATCGCGCATGGAAACAGTTGCCATTTAATACCTCTGTATTTTAAGTAATTGGGGTTATGCCTCCACGGATCCCATAACACCGACTCCAAAGCTGCGCTAAAACGCATAAGAGCACCCCGGTGCATGTGTCGACCCGTGTGTGTTATACACAATTGAGTTTAGTTTTCGCTAATCCATAATGCCAATCGAATACGCTTTAACAGGGTAGCAAAACGATTTTTTCGAAGAGATAATGTGGATCGCCGGCGCGCTTTATACCATAAAATGGATCAATAAGCCAACTTTTGTTGTTTTTTTACGGGGTGAAAAAACACCATCAAATGGCTTGAATCTCTTCATTAAAACGAGGCGAAATCGCCTTGGTAAGCATCATTGAGCGTTTTATACACGGCGTATGGATAGCGTTTTTTCTTTTTATTATTTGATAAAAAAATCTTCAACGACAAATACTCGTTTTTCACTATCCATAATATCAGACCCAAAGTGTATTTGCTCTCAATACCTTTTATTTAATGGCGTACATTCCAGCCTGATATTTCACTCTAAAGGCTAAGAAGCATCAATGCCTAGTTGGCAGAAAATGCAGTGGCTGATACCATAAACATCATCATGTTGATATAGATGGTACTATCGCTCATCTATTAAACCCTTTTCATACAAACTATGTCACAGAGTCGTTACTGACATAAATGGACTGAATTCATGGCTATTATTATCAAAACTGAAGAAGATATTCAGAAAATGCGCGTTGCTGGTCGTTTAGCAGCCGAAGTGTTAGAAATTATTGCTCCCCATGTAAAACCGGGCGTTAGCACGGGGGAGTTGGATCGCATTTGTCATCAGCACATTGTCGATGTACAACAAGCGATACCTGCTTGCTTAAATTATCATGGCTTCCCTAAATCAGTCTGTATTTCAGTCAATGATGTTATCTGCCATGGTATCCCTAGTGATGATAAGATTCTAAAAGACGGCGACGTTGTGAATATCGATGTTACCGTGATTAAAGAGGGTTTTCATGGCGATACCTCAAAAATGTTCATTGTTGGTAAGCCAACCATCCAAGGCGAACGCCTGTGCCATATTACCCAAGAGAGCCTCTATTTAGCGTTACGTATGGTAAAACCGGGTATCCGCCTACGCACCTTGGGCAAAGCGATTCAACAATTTGTCGAGAAACATGACTTCTCTGTTGTTCGTGAATATTGTGGTCATGGTATCGGTGAAGGTTTCCATGAAGAGCCACAAGTCCTTCATTATGATGCCGATGACAGCGGTGTTGTATTACAAAAAGGCATGGCTTTTACTATCGAACCGATGGTCAACGTCGGTGATTACCGTATCCGTACTATGAATGATGGTTGGACCGTAAAAACCAAAGATAGAAGCTGGTCGGCTCAATATGAGCATACGCTAGTTGTCACCGACAACGGGTGTGAAATCATGACATTACGTAAAGAAGAAGAGCCATATATCTCAGCGGTGCTGGTTAACGATTAATTTTTAGCACGCGGCTCTTATGTGGCATGTTACCTGTTAGAGGAAACAACTTTCGTAACATGCCGCATACTTAAGGTTTCCCTTCTCTTTTTTTACTCGAAATAATTTAATTTGCGGCTGTTCATCCATGAAAATCCCCAGTAAGCTGTTCACTATTGTGTTCAGCCTATCGATGCGGAAAGATAATGATGACACCATCCTCTTTAGCGTTTTTATCACCCACTTTATTTCAATCTTCTGACCTCGAACTGCTTCGCCTCAAGCAGCATGTCGAATCTTTCCATAACCACTTAGAAGCCGCATTCAAGCAAAACGAGTCCGTGATTGATTTAGTCCATGCGCGCAGTGATTACTTAGATGCCCTACTCACGCGTTTATGGAAAGAGTATCAATTTGACCGACAACCCAATATGTCTTTAATTGCTGTAGGTGGATACGGGCGACATGAGCTGCATCCCTTATCAGACATTGATATTTTAGTGTTAAGTGCAGAGCCTCTTTCTGAACAGATAGCCTCAAAAATAGGCCAGTTTATTACTCTATTGTGGGATCTTAAATTTGATATCGGCCATAGTGTTCGCTCATTGCAAGAGTGTATTGATGCGGGTATCGCCGATTTAACCGTTGCGACAAACCTTATTGAATCGCGCCTAATTTGTGGTGATATCGCCCTATTCTTACGCTTACAAAAAACCATTTTTAGTGATAGTTTTTGGCCTTCAGCAACCTTTTTTGCCGCAAAACTCGAAGAGCAGCAAGATCGCCATCATCGCTATCACAGTACTAGCTATAACTTAGAGCCAGATATAAAAAGTAGCCCTGGAGGGTTACGCGATATCCATACGCTACTTTGGGTCGTTCGGCGGCACTTTGGAGCCACCACCGTCGATGAAATGGTTGGGTTTGGTTTTCTTACTGAAGAAGAGCGCCAAGAGCTAAAAGAGTGTCTCACTTTTTTATGGAAAATCCGCTTCGCTTTGCACTTAGTCGTCAAACGCTATGACAATCGCCTTTTATTTGATCGCCAATTTAGTGTCGCTCGCTTACTCGGCTACCAAGGGGAAAAAAACCAGCCCGTTGAACTGATGATGAAGGATTTTTATCGTGTGACACGCCGCGTTCGTGAACTCAATCAGATGTTATTACAACTGTTTGATGACGCTATTCTTACTCTCAATCCTGATGAAAAACCTCGTCCACTAGATGAACAATTTCAGTTGCGGGGGCCATTAATCGATGTTATTGATGATATGCTGTTCGTTAAGCAACCCGCCGCCATTTTAAAAATGTTCTATTTAATGGCTCGATACCCCAATATCACGGGGATCTACTCAACGACCTTGCGCCAACTGCGCTTTGCGCGACGTAATTTAACTACTCCTTTATGCGAACTCCCTGAAGCTAGGCGGCTTTTTATCAAAATATTACGTCACCCTAGAGCCATTAAAGGGGCTTTCGTTCCCATGCATCTGCACAGTGTATTAAGTGCTTATACCCCTTATTGGAGCAATATCGTTGGTCAGATGCAGTTTGACCTTTTTCATGCGTATACGGTCGATGAGCACACCATCCGAGTGCTACAAAAAATAGATAGCTTTACTCATGAAGAAAATCGCCGCGACCATCCACTCTGTGTTAGCGTTTACCCTAAGCTGTTGCATCCAGAAACATTAAGGCTTGCCGCATTATTCCACGATATTGCGAAAGGGCGTTCGGGAGATCATTCTGATTTAGGGGCTGAATTTGTGTATGAGTTTGCTCTGCAACATGATTTGCCGCTCAAGGAAGCTGAGTTAGCCTCTTGGTTAGTAAAAAGCCATTTATTAATGTCAGTTACGGCACAACGTCGCGACATTCAAGACCCCGATGTCATCAAACAATTTGCCCTCGAGGTCAAAACAGTGACGCGGCTAAACTATTTGATGTGTTTAACTGTTGCCGATATTTGTGCAACTAACAGTACGCTTTGGAATAGTTGGAAGCAGAGCCTAATTCGAGAACTGTTTTTATCTACTGAACATCAACTCAACCAAGGAATGCAAAGTACTCCTGATTTACGAGAACGTATCCGCCATCATCGCCACCAAGCGTTAGCGTTATTACGCCAATCTTCAATCAATGAAGAAAAATTAAACCAATTATGGTCTCGCTGTCATGCAGACTATTTTTTGCGTCACACGCCTTCTCAATTAGCTTGGCATGCCTGTAACCTATTAAAACATGATCTTGAGCAGCCTCTCGTGTTGATCAGCACACAGCCAAAACACGGTGGAACCGAAATTTTTATTTGGTGCCCCGATAAGCCACACTTATTTGCGGCCGTGGCTGGGGAGCTTGATAGGCGCAACCTGAGTATCCACAGTGCACAGATTTTCACCAACAAAGACAACATGGCAATGGATACCTTTGTGGTGTTAGAACCGAATGGCACGCCATTATCAAAAGATAGATATGAGCAGATCCGCCATAGTCTGCTACACGCGGTACAACAACCTGCGATCTCACTTCCCCAGGCTCGCACCCTACCATCAAAACTACGCCATTTTACCGTTCCTACCAAAGTGAATTTTTTACGCTCAACCAATGAGCGCCGTAGCTATATGGAGCTCTTTGCTCTCGATCAACCGGGGTTATTAGCACGGGTTGGGCATGTGCTCGCTCAGATGGAAATCTCGTTACATGGTGCACGGATCACCACAATTGGCGAGAAAGTGGAAGATTTTTTCGTCCTTGCAGATAAAAATCACAAAGCGCTCGATAAAAAAATGCAACAAGAGTTATCAGAAAGGTTGACAGAAACCCTCAACTCGAAGGATAAATGTTAGGTTTTATAAGCAATATTATTACTGGTCCTTAAAGGGGAAAATTAATCAATGCAGCAATTACAAGCCATCATTGAACAAGCATTTGAAGATAGAGCGGCTATCACACCATCCACAGTGACCCCCGCCGTTCGCCAAGCGGTGACAGAAACCATTGCCCTACTTGATAGTGGTAAACTGCGTGTTGCTGAAAAAATTTCAGGGGTTTGGGTAACACATCAATGGTTGAAAAAAGCAGTATTACTCTCCTTCCGCATTCACGATAATCAGTTAATCGAAGGGGCTGAAAGCCGTTATTTTGATAAAGTTCCCATGAAATTTGCGGATTACGATCAGGCTCGCTTTGAACGCGAAGGCTTCCGTGTTGTTCCACCCGCGGCTGTTCGCCAAGGGGCATATATCGCTAAAAACAGTGTTTTGATGCCTTCTTATGTCAACATTGGTGCTTATATTGATGAAGGCACCATGGTAGACACATGGGCGACGGTAGGCTCTTGTGCCCAAATCGGTAAAAATGTGCATTTATCCGGCGGAGTTGGTATTGGTGGCGTACTTGAACCACTACAAGCTAACCCAACCATCATTGAAGACAACTGCTTTATTGGCGCCCGTTCAGAAATTGTTGAAGGCGTTATTATTGAAGAAGGGTCTGTCATTTCAATGGGGGTTTATATTGGTCAAAGCACAAAAATTTATGACCGCGAAACTGGTGAGATCCACTATGGACGTGTGCCAGCGGGCTCTGTGGTTGTATCGGGTAATCTGCCATCGAAAGACGGTAGCTACAGCCTTTATTGTGCCGTGATTGTTAAAAAGGTCGATGACAAAACCCGTGGAAAAGTCGGTATTAATGAGCTATTAAGAAGCATTGACTAATCCCACATCCTCGCTCGGCTAGAGATAAAACACGTTCTCTACCCAATCTAAAAATGATAGACCTCTTTTTCTTATGATGAGGGGTTTGTCAATTTCCTCATTTCGCGCATAATATATAAGTTTAGCTATTGTCGGGCTTTCGAGAATATAAACTGTATGATTTTATTTTTTGCCTTTTTAAAACACAGATTAATAGCATCGCTAAGTGTTATTCGCTTTAATGCGCGTGTTTTTAATTCCTGCCAAAAATAGAATAATACTGTTTCTGCTGGCATATGCTAACGGCTCTGTGCCTCTACAAATTTCGGTTTCCTATAACTCGGTGAACAACATGTACGATAATCTAAAAAGTTTAGGTATTAGCAACCCTCAAGATATTGACCGTTATACGCTACGCCAAGAAGCAAATAACGATATTTTAAAAATCTATTTTCGCAAAGATAAAGGGGAATTCTTTGCGAAAAGTGTAAAATTTAAATATCCACGCCAACGCAAAACTGTAGCCGCGGCAGATGGTAGCAATAATTTCAAAGAAATTAATGAGATCAACTCCAACCTACGTTACGCTATTGAAGAACTAGACCAAATTTGCCAAAACGATACAAGTGATATTGATTTGAAACACAAAATTTTGGATGACCTACGTCATCTTGAGCATGTGGTCTCAAACAAAATCGCTGAAATTGAAGCTGACCTTGAAAAATTAACCCGTAAATAGTTTTAAAATACCGCTCTTATTTTCTTTACTGCACCGCGAATCCTATTCACGGTGCAGAAATTTACAGTTGCTCACCCCAAGATTGTATCCAAGGCTTCGCATATTCTTCGGGTACATCTTCTTCTATCGCGTCAATGAACAAAACCTCACCAATCCGTGTTCCCGATTGTTCAGTTAATAACTCATCAAAACGCTTTCCTGCCCCACAAAAATTTTCGTAGCTGCTATCACCTAAAGCGATTAACCCGTAACGTAATTCAGGTTGATAACCAACAACATCTTGAATTTCATAAAATAGTGGAGCAATCGTATCGGGTAAATCCCCTTGCCCTGTGGAGGAAGTGATGACTAGGGCGATCCCTTCACCCGCATTATATTGCTGCCAGTCACTGAGCATTGGCTCATCAAAAATCGTGACCTCATGGCCGAGTTGCTCCAATATTTCCTGAGCAGATTCAGCCACCGCTAAGGAATTACCATAAACTGTTCCCACAAAAATACCAATTTTTGACACGAACACCTCCTATTGACCCAACTACAGTGATGAATTGAATTCTCCCATCCCCAATTTGCTGGCGATATGCTGCCACCCAAACTGATTTACCAATGACAACCATGACTCATCCCATTGTGCAATCAGAGAGATACGCTCCCCTGAAATGGGATGATCTAATACTAGCTGGCTGGCATGCAACATTAGCCGTGAAACGGCAAAATGTTGGCTTACACCGCGGTTTTGACGTAAATCACCGTGTTTACTATCGCCAATAATGGGGTGACGAATGTGCGACATATGACGTCGTAACTGATGTTTGCGCCCTGTTTCTGGTTTCAATTCTAGTAAACTAAACCGAGATGTTGGATAACGCCCAATTGCGACTGAGCACTCAACTTGAGCGATTGGCTGGCAATGTGTAACACACTCTTGCAATGCTGGCTCTCTGGTCGCATGTTTATCCGCAATTTTGTCCAACTGCTCAAGTAATGGATAATCAATGGTTTGAGGCGCTTCAACATAGCCACGAACCACCGCATGGTAGATTTTTTCTATTTGATGAGATTCAAACTGCGCCGCTAATTGCCTCGCCACATCACTGGATAGTGCAAACAACAACACACCCGATGTTGGCCTATCAAGACGATGGATTGGATAAACAAATTGACCAATTTGGTCTCGTAATGTTTGCATAACAAACACAGTTTCCTTGCTGTCTAACCAGCTGCGATGCACCAACATACCGGCAGGCTTATTAACAGCAACCATATACTCATCTTGATAAATAATCTCTAACATCAATGAGCTACCTACCCAACTGAGTACTGAAAAAATCATCTAATTCACGAAGGTGAATCAACAATAAATGATATTGCCCTTCCTCATCATTCTTATAAACTTCTTCAAAATAAGGGGCTATAGCAAAAGCTCCGGGTAAAACAGCGCCTTGCTCAATGAGTGCTTGTAAACGAGGGATAAGTACCCATTGTAACCACTCTGTTGCTTCCATCGTATCAATTGAAAAAGGCTCTGTACTTTCAAAAGCTTCAGGGCTAGGTGGTAATTCACGCCAAAGTGCCTTCGCTCTCATTTCCTCTTCAATATGACGAAGCTTTTCCATGATGCGCTGTTCAATATTCATATAAAAACCTACTTAATAAACTTAATTCGAAATATACGGCATATCCTTCATTAATTCTGTCGTAAATATGGGGTGTAGAACAACCAAAATAATTTCCCACACAAAATCCCAGTTACTTTCACGTAATCCATCTTGCCGCAAGCACTTTTATAAGTTTATTTAAAGTTTATTTACCTTTTGTTGTAGTTAATAAGAGTAATATCAGACGCTTTTCACTTTACTGAATAAAAAACACTCAACAATCAAGTATGGTTTATATATGGGATTATTAAAGCAGTGGCGTAAACAAAATAAATTTTGGCAGTCTATTAACAACAGCTATGACCATTTAAAACGACAAGTCCGTATTGCCAAACTCCCGTCTAAACCTTATCAGCAATTTCAATCCATGTGTGAAAGCTACACCAGTGCCCGCATGTCTAAGGAATTAAATAATATTCCTGATTTTGCTGAACGCCCCTTAAATAAGTATTTGCATCGCGAGTGGAACGGAAAACAAAAATTACTCACCGCGAGTCACACCCTAGAACTCATCGAAAAAACATTTTCGACGGATGCTATCAAAGCAATGTTTTCTATTGATCGCCAAGGGTTAAAAGTTGCAGATATCGAATTAAAATCGGGAGATTATGCGCAATTAAGGCTTGTTTACTCCCAATATCCACGCGAAGGTGACCTCACCTTACACCTGCTAAACGAAACAGGGGATGATATCTATTTAATGAGCTTTTCGTTTGGTACTGAAGGCCAACTTTATATCTGTTCTTTACAGGGGCCTGCTACTGAACAAAGTACCGAACAAGTGAAGTCCATTACGAAGCAAATGCATGGGATGCGACCTAAAAATTTATTGATGTCATCTATTTATGCAGTTGCCGCTTTTTTCCACTGTACATCTATTATGGGTATTTCAAACCATTGCCATATTAAGCGCCAACATTTGAAATCAAGCTACGATAATTTTTGGCAAGAGTGTAATGGTACGGTTTCCGCGGATGGCTGGTATCACTTGCCTTTAACAGAGCCTGTTCGTGATATCGAATCGGTCAAAAGCCAACACCGCTCTGCGTTCCGTAAGCGTGAGGCCTTAAGAGAAGCCATGTATCAAAGTGTGTTAAACGCATTAACGCAATATTCTACCGACCCACATCAAAAGACACAAACGCAACACTAAGTGAAAAAGAAGCCAGCCAACAAGAGGGTTGACTGGCTTATCTCATGTTTTAAAGGGTGTTAAAGCATCCTGCAAAAACGACCTCCTGCCGTTCGACATCCTGTCGCTAATAAACAGATTAAAGTCAGCGACATGCGCCACTTTGCCATCCATGACCTCTGTTTACTGATAAAGCAGCAAACTCACTGCTCCCTCATTCAGTCGTTTAAGAATGTATTAAAAACACTAATGAAACAACCTAGTGCAATAAACTTAAAAACAGCCTTAAACCTTCAATTTAAGAGATTGATAGTAACTACATGAAATTAAATGTTAAATAATGCTCACTTAGATAAATTAAGAAAATTAAGGTTTATTTCTTAATTGATTTGTAAGCTATTTCCTACAGCTTCCATCAGCAATATCTTACTCAAGCGGTTCTACTACTGGGGTTAACTCTTGAATAAAATGGATAAGATTAGGCGCTAACACGCGTTTTTCCTTACTACCAAATTTTTCTAAAATAATTTCTCCCGTTAAATTACATAACGAAATCATTTCTAAATCAGATTCTAATGTTGCTATAAATAATGTTGGTGATAGTTTTAAACGCTTTTGGGTAACTAGATGACCAATTAAATTTTCTTGCAAACGGATAAAATCCTCTTCGCTCCACACTTGAACCAAATTCAATAGATGACCTTCAAATTGAGCCTTCATATCCCCCGCAAGCTGAGTGGTATAAAAAGGATGGATCATCGGCTGTAATTCAATATCCAATGCTGTCGCTACTTTATTTAAGTTTTTATCTGCTATTGGGAAGGCTTGTGGCTCCCAATAAACCCAATTTTCTCCCGTCCGAATGACACAAGGAGACGGAATGCCATATAGGTCACAGGAAGCAGGCGATAGACCTGTTTGCTCCTTCCATTTGGTCACATATTGTTGAGTAAATTGAGTAAGCACTTCAGAAACGGTTGTATTCATAATGATTTAATAACTTTAGATTGAGTGAACTGAAATGGCGGCAATATCATTAATAAATGATATTATGACAGAAGTTAACCGATGAATGAATTGCTCTCATTTTCAGCCGTTTTATGGTATCGCGTGCTTTTAGTACATGAAGTTTAAGGATCACTATGTCACACTATCAAAATAACCCTGCTTTGGATAATCTCACACTAGGAAAAAAAACGGCATATTATGATCAATATGACCCAAGGCTACTCCAAGCCGTTCCGCGCAGCTTAAATAGAGATCCGTTAGATATTCACGCTGATAGCCTACCGTTTCATGGGGCTGATATTTGGACCTTATACGAGCTATCTTGGCTCAACAAGAAAGGTGTTCCGCAAGTCGCTATTGGTTCAGTCCATGTCGATGCACAAAGTGAAAACTTGATCGAATCAAAAAGTTTTAAACTCTACCTAAATAGTTTTAACCAAACTCGCTATGATTCATGGAAAAATGTGCGAAGTGTTTTGCAAAACGACTTAAGCAATTGTGCTAATGGAAAAGTTAGCGTTACACTCCATAAACTTGATGAGTTTTCACAGCAAGCGATTTGCCAATTTGAAGGGATTTGTATTGATGAACAGGATATCGAGATCAATCAATATGAATTTAGTCGTGATTATCTCGCAAATAGCACGGAAAATGAAAACGTAGAAGAAACACTAGTTAGCCATTTATTAAAGTCGAATTGTTTGATTACTAACCAACCCGATTGGGGGTCAGTACAAATTCGTTATCGTGGCCCGAAGATCAACCGTGAAGCACTGCTGCGCTATTTGGTCTCTTTCCGTCATCATAACGAATTCCATGAACAATGCGTCGAACGTATTTTTAATGATATAACACAACTGTGTAAGCCTGAACAACTCAGTGTTTACGCACGCTATACGCGCCGTGGTGGTCTTGATATCAATCCATGGCGTAGTAATACCCAATTTACGCCTGAAATAGGACGTTTAGCACGGCAATAAGCACCTTAATTAAGTTAATTGATATAATTTTATATACTCTAAATAGTTCGAGGTACAGCAAGGCGACCGGTAGACCAGTCGTAGCAAGGCAGAAATAACGATGCCAATGGTGCGAAAGTAAACTGAGTCAATGACGCCGTAACTTGAAGTATGGCGAGTATATCAAGATCCCTTTGGGATAAAGGAGAGTTACTTGATTACTCATATCAGTCCATTAGGTTACCAAAGCAACAAAAAGCATTAAATATCAATAGCTTAATTTATTGTCAGTTCATTTTTCATACTACAAAACACTACATTTCATTCTAAATGAATCAATAAGTTACCCCTTCATTTCGAACGAAAAAGAGGGGTAATTAACCCCTCCTCTCTCATTTTTGCGGCACAGTTCGTCACAGTGATATCTGATAACATTACGACCAATATTGATATCGCGCCATTGTCTGACTGCTTATAATTAACTCCAGACTTTATTGGAGGGTTTATGACCAGTACGCAACTTATCTTACTCGCACTTACTTGCATCAATGAAAATAGAGAGCCGTCTCACGCTGAACAATCACGTATCTATGTTTTCTATAAAACAGAGATAGATGACAAGGCTATTTCGATCAATGAGTTTATACTCTTACTTTCTAATTCATCTTTGTACTGCCAGATAGAGCAACCAAAAAGAGCTCCAGTAATTGAGTTCATAGAAAGTTATCTAAGCAGTTCTGCTGATAAATCACACGCAAGAAAGTAGAATAATCATGCACAATCTCGCAAATCTAACTCAGTGAGTAAGAGATTTCCGCGGGGGGTATGAGTACAGCAAAGAAGATTAGATGTCTTCCTCGGCTTCAATTTCGGCGTTCTTAGCCTCCTCCTCCGCTTGCCTCTCCGCCTCCTCTTTCGCCAATCGCTCGGCTTCTGCTTGCTTGAGGTTGTAGATAGAATTCACCGGCATTTCGACACGCATATCTATCCAGCGCGATTCAGGCACGTCACACGGCTCATAGTTTTCGTAGTAAACAGGGTTGCCGTCTTTATCTATGTACTTAATGCGCTTGTTCTGAAAACGCTCCGGCATGTCTGCGTTCTGTTGGTGGAAAACAAAAACTTCAATATCACCATCTGGTCTCACCTTGTAATCAATAAGCACCATGTTTTTACCGTTATGGTCTTGAGGGATGACAAAGCCGTTATCGATCCCCCATGCACCATCTGCATTAAAGCCTACAACACCTTTAATGAGGTAATGGCCTATACCAAGGTGCTCCATTTCAACGCCTTCTGACTCTTCGTTAAGCTCAATGTGATCAGCAAATAATTTCACAATTGGCGATGCTGCTTTTAAGTTGCCGTTGGAGTCTTTGGTTGTGTTTTTATCACTATAAAAGATACATCGTTCTACTCTAGCATCGCTTCCGCCCTTTCTTACAAGTTGCAACCAATCTTTGCCGAAGTTCCCCAACAATAATACCTGATTGTTTATTGAATTATTGTATTTAGTAACAATACATGAACCGTAAAAATCCGTTATGCCAAGCTCTGTCATTCCTTCGACGTTGTGTGATGCATTAAAAATACCAACTTTATTTTTTTCAAAATTTTCGACACTCCCTAGGTAGCTACCATTCATAGAGCCTCCTATCCCATAATCACCAACTTGCATTAGCGTGCCGTATTTGTCAGGCAAGACATGCGTCCCTTTAGTCGATTTGATTGCGTTCTTACTGAAAGTCACATCACCAGAGATAGTTCCACCCGCTTTATCAAACTTCCCATCTAGCTGCTTATCCATCTCTTTCGCCGTTCTCAGTTGCTGTGTCGTACCATCCGGCAACGTCACTGTAATTGTACCGCTTTCTGTAGCCCATCGATTTAAGATATCGCTGAACTGCACATTCGCAACGTTCATTGCTACAATCTTGTTTGCTGCATCTGAAACTGAGTTCACCATCGTTGTCAGTATTTGATACGGTGCGTTGCTCACCGATGCAGGCACAGGAAAACTCAGTGTTATCTCTGTGTTGCTCTGAATAGACGCAATGCTGTTGATATAAATCGTTGCGCCATTTTGAATTAAAATAACCTGCTCTGCGGATACTCGCGAGTTGTTATCTTTCCACTTAGTACCTGTGCCAATTAATTTTGTGCTGTTCGCTGTCGTTGTGACTGCTCCTGCGTTATACATAATATTCTCCGAAATTTAGATACAAAAAAACCGCTTAATAGCGGTCTCGTTGTTGATTTACTTTTTAATAACAATGAGCGTTGTTTTGTTGAGTATTAAATTGCTATTATCGCTGGCGACGTATTTAATGCTTGCTCTTTCATTGGCTTTTATAATTACACTCCCGCATGATATTCCTGGGGTTGCAGTAAAAATAGTGTGTTCAGAATCAGTCAAGCCAACCTTAAAATCCACACCAAGATTTGCCCTAACAAATTCAACTCCGTTTTTTTGCAATGCAACAAACATATTGTAAAGTCGCCTTGTTGATGATTCACGTGCAATGCTTATTGATGGGCAAATTATAATCCGGTCATATTTTTCTGGTTCAATAATGACCGTTGCCCCTGGGGTAATAATGTATGTGTTGCTTACATCTCCAATTAACTTTTCAATATAAACCGTCCCGTTAAACTCGCCATCAGTTGCATAAATCTTACCGGTTATTTCAGCGTCATTTGCAATCAGCTTCCCTTTTTCAAAATCCAGCATAAGACCCTTTTTAGTTGCAGGATCCCAGTTTTTGGATTTGATAGTCGAACCAACTAACAGTTTTTCAATCGTCGCTTGATTAATAAACGCTTCATTGATAAAAACTTGTCCGTCTTCAACGAAAAACACGGGTTCTAGCTTGCCACTTACAGGGTTAAAGATACCAAACGTATCAGCACTGAAACCAATTTGCGTGACGACTTGGCCGTTTTTGACTTCTGCACCTAAAATCATCTGCGCTTCATAATATTGGCCATTCACAACAACGGCATTCTTGATACCAAAGATAGAAGATGCATTGCCTTTTTGGTCAACATAGGTCTTGGCTTGCGCTTCAAATGCCGCATTTAAGCCACCAAGTTCAGAATTAATTTTGTTAATCTGACTGCCACGGGTTTCTTGCTCGTTCGCAATCGCTTGCTTGTTAGCCGTAATTTGCGTCTCTGCAAGCAACATGCGCTGGTCATTGCTATTTTTGTATCTATCAATATCTTGCTTGGCGTCCGCTGCATTTGATTTTGCCGTATTGGCGGTATCTTGCGCGGCTTCCACTTTCGCCGAAAGGGTATGATTGGATTCAGCAATAGCACCTTCGAGAGTAGCCTTTGTTTGGTCAACTTTTTGGTCAACAGCGGTCACTTTTCTATCGACAGAATTGATTTCGCTATACAGCTGCTCTTTCGTTTCCGTGATAGATTGCTGTGCATCCGCAAGGGTGCTTTCAACGCGTGTAAAACGGGCATTCACTTGTTCAAATTGTGAATCAAGCTGCGTGAACTTCTGCGCATAAGCTTTATCGTTATCAACAATAATTTTGTTGGTCTCACGAATAGAGGCTTTAGCACGTAAAAGCTCAGACCCTTGCTCATTTTGCTGCGCGGCAAGTTGCAATGTGCTTTCAGCGTGGGTGCTATCGGCATTCGCTTGCGTGTGTTGCACATTCGCAATGGATGAACTGTTGTCATTAAACTGGGATGTTTGAAGTTGCTGAAGCTCCGTGACAGTCTCATCCGTTTTCGCTATCGCTTTTGTGTTCGTCGTGACAGCGGCACTAACTTTCGATAACTCCTCTTTGTTCGAGTTGATGTCTTTCCCGAGTTCTGCGCGCACTTGCTCTGTGCGTTCTGAGTGTGCTTTGTCTTTCTCTGCGATTGATTTACGCACATCCACGAATTCAGCTTGCGAATCTTCGTAGTGCGCTTTCACGCTCTCTGCAAGCTCGGCTGTTGCTTTTTCGTTCGTCGCAGTTGCATTCGCAATACGCTTGACGTCCGCTTTCGACTGTAGCAACTCAGAGCTGTGCTGATTCACTTGAGCTGTCGTCTGCATAATCGCTTCTGAAACTGCAAGTTCCACATTTGACAATGACGTCTCAAAGTGCGTGATATAGCCGCGCATCTCGCCGAATTCAGCTGTAGTTGATTGTTCAAACTTCGCTTGTGATTGCTTTAAATCGGCGGTTGCTGTTTCGACTGTTGTGACGCGTGATTTAACACCATCGACATCAGCTTTTACTTGACTGATTTGCTGCGCTGTTGCTTTCTCATAACTCGACTGAGCATCCTTAATATTCAGGATTTCAGATGCGTTATAATCGACTTTTGCGGTGATTTGCTCTTGCCAGCGCGCGGCAGCTTCTCTGTCAGTGACTTGCACTTGCTCAATGCGGAATATCTCAGCTTTTCTATCAGCAACCTCTTCTTTCAAGCTGAAATGTAATTCTGTAGTGAACTGAGTGTTCATCATCACCGCTTCGTTGACCGCTTCAACATCTCTGTCAATGCTGACAACTTTCTGCTTCACATCAATCGAGTCCAACTCAAGCTCTGCAATCGCTTCTTTGCTAAAGTCAATCTGCTCTTGCATCTGCTTGCCTGCTTCGGTGGTGAGGAAGGTGTCGCCAACTGCCTCTAAAATTCCCTCAACATCAGTTGACGATTCACCTAAAACAACGCTCGTCCACTCTGACTGATTCCCGCTTTTATCAACTAAACGAGCACGGAAATAGAAGCGCGCACCTGCTTTAAGGCCAGACATGCGATACGATTTTAGCGGATAAGGTACATCAGCCAGCAGTTGCATAGATTCAACTGTGTTTTCAGATGAATATTGCAGTTCTGTTTTTAGCGTGTCGCTCGTGTTCGCATCAAAGCCCCAATTGAGAGTAATTCCCCAAACCTCAGAAGTGGCTCGTAAATTTAAGGGTTTTGGTGGATTACCTTCTTTTCCGTTGAGTTGAGTTTCATCTGCATTAGCCCACACGCTGGAAATTTCAGACGCATTAATCGCCCGTACGCGAACTTGATAACGGCCTGCATAAATGCCATTAACTTCAAAACCCAGCGTTGATGTACGCGGGGCATTTATCCAGTTACCGTTGTCACGACGCCATTCCGCCTCATACGCAATCGCACTTTCAGCCGCTTCCCAATCAACCCGTAAAGTTGTAAATGCAATGCCTTGGTCTACTTGTGTGTATGAAGAAATACGCACATTTTTAGGCGCTGGCTGTACTTTGGGTGGTATAACGGTAATGGGTCTTTCGTCAATACGTGCACCAGCATCGATATGCTCATAATTGTCAGGGTTATGGATAGCACCTGAGATGGTGTAAGTATTATCACCGTTATCGCTGATGTTAATAGCGCGGTACAACTGGATAGCTAAATCATCCGAATCAACCACCCATACCGCTTCTTTTTGCGGCACTTGCGAATATTCAACTGAAACGGTGACAACTTTTTGATTCACTGACGTAACAGTGCGCCCTTCTGATTTACCATCGGGCAAGTTCACAATTAAGCGATCACCCACTTTAATAGAGGTCGTTCTATCAAGCGTAATCTTGCGACCATCAACAGAGGAAATACGTCCGCCAGTGCTACGACCTGCCAATGTTGAATCGGCTAACCCGATAATATGACCAGGAGAAGGTATCGCGCCTTCAAGCCCTGTCGCAAAAGTGACCATGCGGTCATTCGCGTTCGTCAATAATGCCCAGCGACCACGACGATTGGCTTCACTGCGACGGGTACAACCAATTGCAGATAGCTCTGTTTTTCTTACACCATATCGACGCTGAAGCTTTAAGTCCGCGACGGCTTCAACATCATCATTGCTGTGGTTATCAATATCGGTAAAGGAAACTAATGCTTGAGTATAACGGTTTTGAATGCTGCCGCCTGAATAAGCTGGTTTACCACCAACAATATTTGCATTGGTAAACGTGCGAAATATAGGTTCAGGCATATCTGCAACGGCATTGACTTTGTTATCTGCCCAAAACGTCATACCTCTGAATATCGCTGCTATATCACGCAATACTTGATAAGCTGATTCTTGCGATTGAAAGTAAACATCACACATGAAACGAGGCTCTTTGCCATCACCCCCACGTCCATCTGGTACTAATTCATCACAGTATTGAGATATCTTATATAAATCCCACTTGCTTAAATTAAGTTGTTTTATTCTCTCTCCGCAGCCATATCTATTGTGAATTGCCACATCGTAATAGATCCACGCTGGATTATTAGTCGCAGCTAACTTAAATGTGCCATCCCATACCCCAGAATAGGTCCGGTTAATTGGGTCATAATTCGTTGGAACTTTGACAAGTATCCCACCTTTAGGTCGCACGCTGATTTTAGGGATTCTGTTATTAAATTGACGGGCATTAAAGGTAATGAATAACAAAGCAGTATTCGGGTAGCGTAACTTTGCGTCAATCACTTCCGTGATGGCTGCAATGCTTATTTTATCAGCGATACGTGCATTGTTCTGATTCTTAGTCAAGCGACGAACACGAATTTGCCAACCAGTATTTGCTTTGGGTAAATCAACACGATGTGAGCGTTGGTATTCACTAGTTGTCTTACCATCGAATGCCGATTTGATAATTTCCTTATAGCCAGAACCATCTGTCGATAGTTCTATAACGTAATCAATGCGATAGCCTGTGGTGTCTCCATTATCGTGCTGTTGCAACAATTGAGGAACTGAAAAACGGACGCGAACCGCCGACAACTGGGTGTTGTTGATGCTTCTTACATATGGTTGGTCATCTTTAAGTTCCATCCCAACTGCAATTTCATTATCAACGGAGGGGATACCTTGGATGTATTCTTGATGCTCACTACCCGCACGGAACTCCCACGTCACTCCTTCAAAGTTTTTAGAGCCATCCGCATTACCAATGGGGGTATCATCAAGAAAGATCCGCGTATCATCCAACCCACCTGCTATTTCACCTTCTGAAATCGCTAACAGAATTTTTGCGGTAGATTCGGATAGCAAACTGTCTTTTGATTCGACGGGCGTATGTCCGCCACCGCCGCCACCTTTTGCACCGTATATCGTTTCCATATTTCACCCATAAAAAAAGCCACATAAGTGGCTATTCTGAAATTCATTGTTGTTATTGCTGATCTTCGGTATATATCCCTGCAGAGATAATAGCGCCGCCGATTTCGCGTCGGTCTAGCCCATAAAATAGCGGCACAGGATTACCTTGCGCAGTGGTGTTGACTGTGCCACCAAAGGCATAAGACGGTTTATTGTCGGCGTCTTGACGCACAGATAAGCCACGCGGCTGAGGTGACAGCATTTGCACTACGCCACCTAGCGCCATCGCAGCACCGCCCATAGCCAATGCCCCGCCCCATGTTCCAGCAGCAGTAAATGCAACAGATAAGCCGCCGGATAAAAATGCTGCCGCACCAATCATGGCCACACCTAAAATAGTCTGGAAAAATCCGCCTCGTTTACTTCCTTTAATGATTGGTGCTATGCGGATATCTTCTGTGGTATCAAGATGTAATTCATCTTCACTAATATTGCGCTTACCTTTAAATACAGCAAACTCTAGCCCTTTCAGGTGTGCATTCGCGAGGAATTGCTCAAAGCCGTCATGAAGCACTGATAATGCTTTTATGGCTTCACGAGGGGAATCTATATCTAATTTATGTTCACGCCCAAATTTTGCGCCAAGAACGCCGTAAAGCCGTATTGTTTTTAAACTCATACCAACTCCTTGCGTCTCACTATTTTTACCGTCCGATCGCGCCAGTAATCGCTGTAGGGTACTAACCTGCTGAGTTGACCATAAAGATGATGTAGCAGCATTCCATTAGAGATAACACCAGCGTGATTAGGCACATCGGCTTGCACTTGCATAATCACCATGTCACCTTCTTTAGGTTCACCAGTAACATCGACAAAACCTGCTTTCTGGTAATTATCCATATACAGGTTTTCGCCTTCTTCCCACCAATGCCTATCGACGCTGTAGTTATGCAACTCAATGCCGTGCTTTTGTCGGTAGTAGTCCATAATGAGTGACCAGCAATCAGCATAACCAAGCACAAAAGGACGGCCTTCTAATTCGCGCTCACCTCGAGGGTAAATAATTCGAATATCACCCTCAGGCCATGATGCAATAACCCACGGCAATCCAGTTGCATCACACTGTAATTTATCTATTTCGCTAGGTTGAGTCGTTACACCATCACCGCAATGGCTGTGCACAATTGCTATTGGCTCACCCCAGTCCTCAGCAAGAGCGTAATCTTCTGGAGAAAGCTCAAAATGCTCTGTTGGGTTATCTGAAAGATTGCTACAAGGAAAGTATTTTTTAACTCGACTTTTCTGACAGATAACTCCGCAAGCTTCTTTGGGATATTCAGCTTTCACATGCTCAAATATCAGTTCAGTTAATTTCTTTGTGATCATCGTATTAACCCCGCTGCTGGGAAACCTCCGAAGTCCAAAGGTTCATTCTCACCAAAGCGCTTTTTACAATCACTGATAAGCCCGCCACATTTATCTAGTGATGGATCATCAACTGGCTCACCCCGCTCATTGAAGTACTTTGTGCCAGTATAGTTACACCCGCGACCACTGCGGTAATCCCCTTTCATGCACCAATAGCACAGATTATGTATCTGGCGAACGGGTATCATAATTCCCTGTAAATCAAACGGGGTAGAAAGCTCGAACTCAACAGCTTCACCAGCCACCTCGCTAGTCTTACGGTCAATGTAATAAACTTGGGTAAAGCACTCGTCGGGGTTAGCGGTTGGGTTGCCATCCGTGAAATTTTTAGCATCAAGATAGTGAGCAAAAGTTTCATAAATAGTGACCTTGGCTAAGGCCATGTCGTCAAATTGCAAACACAATGACGATATCAGCCCATCGATGTTAGCAACCCTCAATGTTGGCCTTGGTGGGCTGCCATCGCTATTTTTTGACATGCCCTCAATTTCATAAGGCCATGCTCCGTACTCATTGCCTTGCCACCAGATAGATTTTGGCTTGATGTCACCATTCGATTGCTCTATCTCTTCTGGTGTATGAGGCAAGTTGTAAGCGTGAAACCTAAGCACCGGCCCATCAAATTCAGATCCATCAACTTCGATAAGTTGAACCTTGTTGCCCGATTCTAGTTTTTGAATGTCAGATGTAATATTCATGCGCTAAAAGCCTGCTCGAATGTTGCTGAGATAGTGACTGCAAGGCCGCCAATGGGGGTCATCGTGATTGAATCAGCCTTAACGCGATACAACCCCTTCTCTCCAAATGGTGGCGTCCATATAAATGACTTTGCGGTGTGCTCACGGATAAACTTAAATATCGGCATCACCTCCTCTTTCATTCCTGTATAGGTAAAAGGCCATGACTGTGATTCCGTGTTGATGCCATCGCCCGCAACTTGTTTGTAACCATCACCAAAAGTGACTTCTTTTATTCGATGAGTGAATTCGCCCGTTGGCGTTTCTTGCGTTTGCATTCGCCACTTAAATTCTTCAATCATGGTTCACCTCGAAAAAAGACGGCACAAAGCCGCCTAATGATCAAATATCAGGATTTTCAATAGTTAAATTTAGTTTATGGTAAAAGTTCAGCCCTATGTAATTTTGCCGAAGGAATGGCTGATTTACTTCGGTGTGAGGATTTAAAATGGACGAACAGATGATGAATAAACTCACCTCTGATGTAAGAAAACTTAACGAAACCGTTATTTCGCTTGGAAACTCAAATAAATCTCTAGCTGTACGCATTGAAATTTTAGCATCTATCTTTTCCGCATTAGTGGCAGCAGGGCTAATAAAAAGAGAAGGCGTTGAAACGATAGTTAATATGTATAGTTCAAATGATAAGAGACTAACTGATGATTTTCTTGCCAACGAAAAGAAAGCGGTTATGAAGTTAATTGACTCAATAAAGGTTCGCTAATAGCCTTTTTCTCTATAAATATTTCCCCTTCTTTTATAGAGAACGCATCACAGCTCACTTTCGCTTGCATGTCAGTGAGCTGTTTTTGTAACTCTGCGATCTGAATGCCTTGGCTTGTTACTCGTGCTGATAATTCACTGATCACTGCTTCTAAATGTTGATTGCTCATAACTACCTCTCTTAATTACCTTTGATTGTTCTTGATAATGCAGATGCTGGGTTTTTAAGTAAATTATTAACCCCAACTTCTATCATTTGCTGGAATTCGCGTTTTACTGCGTTTGTGTTCATTTGATTTGACTGCGATTGCTGAATTTGCCCGCCATTATCTAGCTTTATATCACCCATATTAATGTTGATGTTGGTTCCACCACCAGCAATTTGAGGGTTGCGAGCGATAAATGCGGTTGGTTGCGTAACCGACATTGGCGCTGAACCCCCAACATAGCCGCCAGAAGCGTACCCTTTTTGACCGTAATCCATTAGCCGATAAAGATTGGCAATGCCTAATCGTTGCGTGGCTTCTTTTGTGAATACAAACTCTCCACCATGAACGATGCCCATCGGTTCGTACTTACCGCCATCCCCAGTGTAGCCGCCTTCCGAGTGACCTTTTAGCCCCAAGAAATTACCTACCGCATTACCACCAAATGCCGCTTTCATAGCATTTAGCATAGCCATCTGCATTAACATCTTAGTGGTCATTTCTAAGAATGAGCGAGTGAAATCAGCAAAATTAGCTTTGCCCGTCAATACAAAATCAGAGAGACTGTTACTCATGCCTTGGAATGCAGACTGGCTGATTTGAGCTACGTTGCCGTAAACATCAGTGGCCTGTTCTTGGAATTCAGCAAAGCCTTTCTTAACGCCTAACTCCCAGTCAGCACGAATGGAGTCTTCCTTAGCATAATACTCCTCTAAGGCTTTTCTCTCGTCTGGTGATTTAGCTTTCTCTAGTGCGATGTCTCGTTGATACATGCGGTCAGACTTACCAGCTCCCAACTCTAAGGCGCGACTTCTGGCATTGATTTCTTCAACACGTTTAAGTTGCTTATCTAACTCACGATTATGTAACTCCTGAAGCTTAACCTCATCACCCGCTATAGCTAGAGCCTTTTGAGAAGCAAGAATGTAGTCCTTTTTAGCAAGCAACGCCTTTTCGTCCTTGGTTAACTGCCTTGTTTTCTGAGCCTCCTCAAGGATTGATATTTTCGCTTCCGTATCCCAAAGTTTTTTACGCTCAGAGCTAATAACATCACTAACTGTTTTATGCTCTTTTAACACCTTCAATTGTGCTTGTAGGGATGTAAGAGCCTTCTGATTCTCCTCATCTAAACGCGTTCCTGCGTCAACTTTATAAGCGCTACTCCGACCAGAGCCGGGCATTTTTCGGTCTCTGAGTCGATAGTTAATCGTTTTTTCATATTCTTTATATTCTTCATCGGTCAGAGACGCTCTATCAGATTTTAATTTTGCTAATTCCTCATTTCTTTTTGTTTCCCAACTCGCATATTTATCATGATAGTATTGCCTTACTCTAAATTTATTAGCCTCTTGTTGCTGAAAGGTTTTTTCTGCTTGTTCTTGCGCCTCTTTAAGTTCAACGTCTGCCAATTGTTTTCTGAGCTCAGCCACCTTGGCTTTTAACTCATCTGGTAGCATATTGGTCTTAGCAAAGAAAATGCCTTTTGATGCAGGATTTATTTGGAACTCTACTAACATTCGCTCATATTCGTTAACTTGTTGCCTTAAGTCTTTTTTTCGGCCAATATTAAGCATCTCATCCCAAGCGTTTTTGGCCGCCTCCTGAACCCCCTTCCATGCGGACTCTAAGAACCCAAGATTTTCAACAATATCATTAGCACCATCATTAATTGACTGAGCGTACGCATCAATAGCTAATCGAGCGGCTTCGGTTTTATTCCCCTGTAATTCCAAAGTTCGTATTTGCTCTAACTGAGCTGCTGTGAGGTGGTGATTCGCTTTTTCTAATTCCAATGACATTTTAAGAGGCTCATCTTGTAACCGCTTAAACTGATCAATAGTGGTATCTATCGCCTGCCCTGTAATATAATTCATTTGAGCAGCAGCTTTTGAAACTCGGGCTATTTCATTGTTTGAAAAAACACCAGTTCCAACAACGCTACTTATAACGTTAGCCATTTCAGAGCGTGTAATTCCCGCGCCAGACATAACTCTAGCCATTTCGTTTAGTTGTGACGCGGACTTATTAGCGTAATTCCCCGTCAAAATAAGTTGCTTGTTGAACTTGGTGAACTCTGACTCCGCATCAAACAAAACCTTCATTAAACCAACAACCGACGCACTCACAACGCCGATTATTCCGCCTCTAGCAATGCCGCCTAAGCGGGTTGTGGAAAGTAGGTCGTTTAGCGTTCCTTTTAGCCCGCCACTGGTTTTTGCAAGCTCATGCGTTTGCTTGTTGCTTTCTTTGATTTTGTCAATATATTGTTTAGCTGATTCACTGACGCCTAGCTGCGCGGCCTTCATCTCAAGAATTTCAGTCTTCGTCTTACCGATGGATTCAGCTTGCGATTTTAAAGAGGATAAGAATTGCTCTGCTGCCCTTTTGGCTTTATTTGTTGCCGCTTCCTGAGCTAGTAGCGCTTGCCCTTCTGCGGTAAGAGACATTTGAACTCTTGTTAGCTTATCTCTAGTTTGATCAAGTATCTTGTTGTAATCTAAAAACACATCCCTTGGCAAAAGTCCTTTTTTGCTTGCATCAGACAACTTTCGCTGCCACTCATCTAACTTTTGAAATGCTTTGTTTGTTGGATTTATTGAGCTGAGTAAGTCATCAAGTTCTTTCTTTTGTCTTTTTAACGCATCCGCTGCTTTTTTTTGATGATCGATACCCCTGTTGAATTGGTCATTCAAGCCCTGAGATGCACTGCTTGCCTTCTCTGCTGTATCGCCGAACTCCTTTAACTTTTGAGTTCCACGTTCTAGATCTGACGTATCAGCTTTTAATGAGATTGTTGCTATATCTGCCATTTAGTTTCCTCCAGATATAAAAAAACCACCCGAAGGTGGTCTATTTTTTAATAAAAACATGATTAGCTTAAAATCAACTTCTCAACCTTATCTTTAAATTCTTTTTTAATTTCTTTCGGTAAAAACGATTCGATAGTTGATATGTTGAATTTCTGCATTTTTAATAAGGCATCTCCTGTTACTTCAGGATTCTCATCCTTAATCCTATTAATAAGTTTAAGTAATTTATCATCACATATTGATGCCTTACCATTACATATTACAAATAATTCTCTTTGATCGTAGTTAATAGCACTAAATTTATTTTTTGCATTTGCATCTCTAACAGCTTTATTGGCTTTATATTCCAACAAGTCACTTCCGCAATGTTTACACTTGATGGCTTCATTGCTAATAAATTCAGCACAGTATGGGCATTTTACAGAATTAGAATTACTAGACTTTCTGCCCCCGAAGATTACCATTAGCAAACCGCAAAGCATGATAAAGCAGCTTATCAATACAAAATTTTGTCTTTGCGCCATTAGCCCGATATTGTTAACGCGATTTCCATAGCTAGTTGCCACGCTGACATCCATGTTAAAAGCGGCAAATGCAGCCAAAATACCTATAACAAGCAATACCCATCCAAAACCTTTCATGTAGCCCTCACTAAATTTTCACTTTTTCATTTATGATAACCCGAAGGCGGTACAAAACAAAGCAAACACTAGGCACAAAAAACCACCAGAAGTGGTTATTTTTTATAATAATGTATTACAGAGCCCCTGCCAGAGCCTTTGATTTTTCTTTAATTATTGTTTCATCCTGTTTTTTTTCTTCTTCTTTTATTTTTTTAATAAACCCTGACTTGTAAAACAAAGATATAATAACTGACCTCTTATCAGCAGTGCCACTCAACATAACCATAACACTACTTGAGTCATCGCCCTGAAACAGGGATAAGTATTTACCACAAACCTCATTATTTAAGCACTCTGGTAAAGTAAGCATTCCCCTTGTTCCATTCTTCCATAAATATTCTTCAGAATATTGCTCACCGTACTTGGAAGATAATGCTTGCTTCAAGACATTATATTTCTCAATAACTTTATTGCCGCCATCGTCATCATCCACGTAGATCAATGTGCTCACATCAACTAACCCATATTTATCGTCAATACTTACACTGTACATATCCATACCGTCAATTAATGAAGAATTACTTTTGACGAGATATTTTTTCACTCTATTTTTTTCATTACCAATTAGCTTTATATTCCCAGTTTTGCTGAGTAAATCATCATGTGTCATTCCCCATTTCAAACCAAATGGAGCTGATATTGTTTTCTCTGCTGATAACGCTATTGCGCTAAAAAATAAACTACCAATCAACAAAGCCGCACCAAGTAATAGTTTTTTCATTTCATCCCCAACTATTTGTTTGTCATATCTCTCATATTTTTATCATATTGCCCCTGAATATAATCAAACATTTCGACTGACTCTAAGCACTCTTTTCCTTTTTTATCGCGTAGCTTGCAACCATAATATGTCAGTGTATTGATGCTGGATATCGCACTTAGATTTTCTACTTGCCATTTACAAAAGGTAGGGTCTGTATGTTCTTTGCATGTTTCTTCCACCATCTCTATAAAGAACTTCTTATCCTCACTAGCTATTGCAGAAGATACTACGACGAAATTAACCCCTAACGTCAATAACAATCCAACGAATAATTTCTTCATCCAACCCTCACTCAATTTTTATTAATTTATCTTATGATATCCCGAGGGTGACGCAAAACAAAGCAAAAAGCCTCAATCAAGAGGCGTGATATGTGATCTGGATTACAAGCCCATGGACGGGCTAACTAGAATTGCTCTAATCCAGCTAACTCTTTAAGTGATAAAGAATGAAAATGAGCTTCTGCCATATCTGCCAATATTGGAAGCAACGCATCCGAACGGGCATGTGCATCAGGAGTTATGATTGCCAGAATTTGGTAATAGTCATCGTACATGCAGTGCTTACAAAATACTAAAAAGTTATCGCTCACTCTAACAGCCTGTCGAGTTTCGCTACCCCAAGGTTTTTCATTTGGCGTTCTTACATGAACCTTTTCAATAAATGACTGACGCGCTATGGCGCTATTCCTAAAATCAGCAAATTTACCTACATACCCAGAGAGGGATGAGCCATTAAGAGCCGCTGATAGCTTAGCCGCATACTTCCGATAAACACTGTTATCTTTATATTTTGGTGTGATTGTTACTATTGGCATTGCAAGTTACCAGCAAGCAGATCTCGATTAAATTCAGCAATTGAGGAATTAAATAAGGCTATATCCTCGTCGCTAAACCCATCTTCCTCTACCATTGCAGGCAACTGGTTAATATGCTGATTAAATTGTCTATAAAGTGCTTGCATATGGTTTCTTAATGCAGACATTTTAAGAATAACTTCTTTGAAGTAACCATCAGCTATGCTTTCAAATGGATGAAAAGCCTTGGTAGTTTTAGCAATGCTATACATTGCCTCAATCATCATAACTGCATTATTACCATGCTTAATCACCCGCTCCAACTCATGCATTACATCTTCTGGGTTATTACCTGCATGTTTTTTTATGTCGTCTTTTGTTGGGTCATCAAGTAAAGCTATTACTTCATCGATTGAAGCTACAAGGGTTGTTAGCACGGTCTTGCCATCAACAATTAAATCCATAATTTCATCTGGCGATACATCACCTTTTGCCTTTTTATCGACAATAGTAGCTATAGACATAGCTAAATTAGCCAAGCCTGAATCCACATCTTTTTTATCTGTTGGACTTGATAGCATTGCCATCATAATAGCCTCTGAAATCATGGTTTGTTGCCTCATAGATACAAATGTGCATACAAATTATACATCATTTCAAACTAAAGCACATACATTCATCACAAGCCCATGGACGGGCTAGATTCAGGCAACAAAAAACCCACCGGAGTGGGTTAGTTGCTTTTATTAATCTTCTCTTCAAATAATTGCTTTATTTTTAATGGGATAAAAAACGAACATAAAAAAGCCACAATACTAAAAAAGCAAATCAATACCTCTAATGAGGTTAGTAGCCAAGTGATATTACTTGTGACAGTATTACTTGCAGTATTTTGTTGCTGGGGTATTACTAGATAGTATGTAAAAATCAAACACAAAACTATCAAATAAAGAAAAAATAAAAACAAATACCTCTGAAACCTAATGTTAAATTTTCTCTTACCTCTGTATGAATCTTCTTCGCTTGCCCCATTCATTGTTGACGCAGCTACTTCGCCTGATGTAGATATAACTAGCAGTAAAAAACCAGTTAATATAGAGAAAATATTAGCTATGAAGTTAAGTAAATCTTTGTTGTACCTTATTTTTTCATAAAACAAAAACGTCAATACGCCAGCAAGCAATGGTATCGCAAGAAACGCTGCTATGTATTTGATATCTCTGCCTCTAAATATCATATTTACGCCTCTACGATAGTTAAGTTGTTATAGAATACTATAGTGTATACTCGATGAAATCCTCTAGAATTTCTTTCGCATTTGTGTCTTTTATTGTTTTTGTTCCGTATGGAGTGGTGAAATAATCTCTTTTAGTCTTAATTTCAGAGCTCTTGATCATGCTCCCCTTTCTTGTAACAATAAAGAAGTCCTCTGATAATTCGTCTATATATTTTTCAATGTTGTCAGTAGCTTCGTTTATTAACCCTAAGTTCTCCTTATACCCTAAAGTCAATGTGCCATAAAAAGGCTCGTCATCTTCTTCTTTGGAAAAAATACTTAGTTTAGACTTTACCTTTATATCATCGATATCTTTTGCGGTTGTCTGAACTGCGATTCCAATATTTCTTATTTTCTCTGCTCTTATTTTTTGTATCGTACTTTTATCAATCTTATCCCTAACATTAAGCTCCAAGCCTAAAGCTTTAAAAATTGCATTCAGACTAGATGAGTGATGTGAGTTTACTATCTGGCTTATGGCGTATATATCACTATCATCAATAATCGCAAAAATATGTCTTTTGTCATAATTCTCAATGCGCATCAAATCATCGTTTTCTTTATTGCTCTTTTCCTTATTGTTATTGATAGAAGGGGTAACTGAAACAGAAGCATCTGGATCATAAAATGTAAAATGAGCAAAAAAAGATTTACTTTCATCCATATACTCAAGCTTTCTTATTCTTATCTTCGTACTTTTATCTACTTCAAAATCTGCATTCTCTTTGAACCTTTCATTTTTTTTCAGAGCGTCAACAATACTTCCCTTATAGGAAAACCCCAACAAATAGCTGGTTGCCTTTTTAGTTAACCCTTTTTTAGTATTTTTTTCATAAGCAAAAGCCATAACTCATCCCTACGCTATATATCGATAAGTGATTTATTTTTTATAAAACTGAAAATAATTCATAGATAATATCAATATTACTTAAGGATGGTTATCTGGTAATTTGATCAGTGATGAGTGTTAAAAGGAAAACTTGGCGCTTTCAGAAAACGAATAAAGGACCAAACGTCATCAGGTTAGTAGCAGCCCCATTTCCTTTGTACGGATATTTGACTTAATTAAATTCACGTCTAATATTTGTTCTGCTCAATAACGAGCATTACAAGGAGTTTTTATTATGGGTAAAAAACCCGGTGAAAACACAGGTAAAGATGGCGGTATCTATCGAGAAGTTGGACCTCGTGGCGGTTTAAAAAACAATTATGCCACAGTGAGAGACAACGAAAAGCTACCACCAACAACGCAATCAGGTAACACATGGGTTCTTGAAAAAAGAACACCAAACAGTAAGCGTCCTTAACCTGTTGCAATAATTAAAGCCGGCCTACGTCGGCTTTTTTGGGTTTAACACAGAAATCCACCATCCTACTAATAAGATGACAAAATGTTTCATTCGCGGCTCCTGTTTCAACGCTCACACCGACGCGGTGACAAATGTCGAAAGCTATATGTGCACATTCGTGAGCTAGAGTAGATAATTTACCGTTAAACACACCAATAATATGGAGTACACACTGAGTGTTAGTAACTGTATGACTTGCACCGTTAACAAAACTATCCCCACCATCAATGCCTAGTTTTTCATGTAGAGAGCGCCAATCATCCCAAGAGCCACAATAGATAATATATCCAGACTCAAATAAAGGCACCTTCATATGTCGATGCTGCCTTAGGATTTTGTTCATATTCCTACCTTTACATAAAATATCTCAAGCCTGATAATTGGCTACTTTCTCTTCCTACTCACCAACCGTGCTTGCACTTGAAATCACAAACCACTGTATACACACAATGACATCTACTCGTTTTATGATCAATAATCACCAATGCTTCTAAGCGCGCGAGAATATGATTTAAGCCCCTCTTCCGCATACTCATTCGAATGTTTTATACAATCTGTTATCTTATGAGTAAGTTGATGTATTTTCTCAAGAAACTGCATATCTTCGTCCGTTCTCGATTTATGTGCTTTTTGTTCTAATGGAGCAAGTAATTTTAATGCCAGTGTCGAAACTTCATATAAATCATAATACAAAGCATCCGCCGATTTCCTATACTCAATTAAGTCATATAGAATTTCCCTCTTGCTAGCCATACCCCTCCTATTTCAACTTCCCACAACACCACTTATAGCGAATTCCGCTACCACATGGGCAATGCTGGTTACGAGTTGGTTTGATTTTGATTATGTTCATGTATCCTCCTAGGGCATTGCTGCCCTACTTTTTATGCATTACCTCTAACGCCTTAGCTTCCATAATGCGCAGATCGCTAAATACGGTCGCCCTATCTTTGATGTTGAGCAAGTCCATCACTTGGTTTAACGGGTTGTAATCCAAGCCAGTGATGCCACTCATGCCTACGCGCCATTGTGTCTTCATGGCTGAAAATACTTGATACGATTCCCAAACGTCAGGCCACACCTCAACATCATCAATGTCAGGCGGAAAGCCAAAAGCACGCTCGAACTCAGCTGATTCTTTTGAACTCATTCCGCCATACATCGCCTCGGCGACCGTTAAGAGTTTTTTTCGCGATTACCCAAAAGCTCATGATAATAAGCTGTCGTTATAGCGCCTGCCGCTGCTGGGTAATTATCGAACAATAAATTGAGATTATCTTCGTTATATGGCTCTTCGATAGCCCAATCAGCTATAATTTTCTTGAAGAAGTCATCAACCTTTTCATCTTTCAACTCTTCCAACTTGCTCATTGGCATGTGATTAAATGTAAACGTCACTATCTCTGGCTTTTCTTTACCAGCGACAGGAATTTTTACATCTGCTTTAAATCTTGGTTCAGGAATCAAAGTAAACTTAGGCATTGTTACCCCTTAAAAAATACCCCTCATAAGAGGGGGTGTTATTATGCTGTCGCGTAGATTTGCATATCTGACTTGAGAGAAAAGCGGGCTGATACATTCTCAACCTCATTGATGGCTGTGTTCGGCACGCGCTGAAATGAAACACTTGCAGAGTAATAGCGATCTTCACCTGCTCGTTTGTTATAAAATCGTATGGCTGTTAACTGTTTTGTATCATCCAGCTTCATCAGTAACTTACGAATTGGTAATTGAGCGTCATGAGCAAAAGTATAGACCTGAACGATACCCGATTTATATGTATCAATAGTTTCCGCTTGCTCATCTTCAAGAAATTGAATTTCTTGTGCTTGCTGCTCACCGCCTTCGGTGGATAGCGTCATTACCTGCGGCATGACCTCCCACTCTTGGATGGTTTTTAATGTTCCCTTCCCTCCGCCTGCTGGGAATCTTTCTATGTCCGTGGTATCGACCCCCTCGAGAGTGACACTAGTATCTGCCGCAGCCTTCACTCGATACACGCCAGACATTCTTTTCCAGCCAGATATTACTTGAACAATATCGCCAGCTTTCACGCCGCTAGATGCAGCCACGGTAAGAACTGCCTCTGCGGCGTTGCTTGCTGTAGTAAATTCTACTTCTTTACCATATTTACTTGCCACGTAGACTCGTGAGCCATTAGGAATGTTATAGGCCATTGTTAACCTCTATTTTTAGGTATAAAAAAACCGCAATTAAGCGGCGTTATCGGATTGCGTTACATCGATAGGATGCACGAATAGGAATGGTGTAATTTGCTTCATCTGAAATTGGAGGGAGCTGATTAGGCTCTCCGTTAATGTAGACTCCCTCCCCTAATGTTAATCCATTTTCTAATCTGTTTTTAACGTCATCAGCAATAGTTGATATCTTAGTGTCTCCATCCCCTACTTTGCCAACAACGTTAATTTGGATAACACCACGATAAACAGGCATATCCAGAGATAACCCGATGTTATCCGTTTCTGCTGGCATGATATGAAGCTGGAGATAGGGATCGTTGATATCATCAAAATAAAGATTAGGCCATGCGATTTTAAGGTTTAAATCCTTACCAATACTCGCAACCAGCTTTCGTATTTCAGCATTAATTGTCGACTGATTCATGATTTAGTTTCCGATACGGCAGAGTTGAAAAACTGACTAAATTCCTCAGCAGTCACAGCAACCATGCCGTTAGGTGCTTGTTTCGAATGCCCCATTTCAAGGCGGTAAGCATAAGGTACATTGTTTGTGAAATAGATAGCTTTCATTCCTACCTTAAATTGTTCAATAACAACGTTGCCTAACGCCTTTGTCATATTGCCTGACTTATCTATGCGCCCCGTCTCGCCTTCCGCTGGGGCATCAAATGACACCTGCCAATTACCTCTAAACCGCCCCCCTGTATAACCAGGAGGAACATAAATATCCATAGAGTCATTAACACGAACACGCTTTTTTAATTGACGTCGCTTTGGTGTTAAATTATTAGGATCTTGTTTTAGATATTCATTATGTTCAAAAACTGCTTTATTGTAGTTTGAGGCAACCCTATTAACTTCCCATAATTCAGGATTTCCAACAGGTGACATATCAACAAGCTTCGCTAATATTTTAAAACCTGTATTTTTGACAACCGTTTCAATATTTGCATTGGATTTATCGATAAATAAGTTAATCGACTTCATGAACTGATCTGACATATCACGCCCTCAATTGAGACTGATAGCAAATAACAATATCAGCAGGTTTTACAGGATTGGGTTCGTGAACTCGCAACCAAACGCCATCAACAAGCACCTTATCCCCTTTCTGAATATCAATATCTGGAGGAAGTATCATTTTAATATCCGTAGAGAGAATAAGCGTGCCGTCGATTTCGTAAGGTTTATATTGCGTTTTTACCCCGACAACAGAAAATAACGTTTCTGGCTCAAATCGCTCCTTCCCCTCATCATCAACCCAATGCTTACCATCACGCTTAGCCTGATAGGAGACGCCATATTTTTTCAACATTCGCAATGCTGTGCTCTGCCCGCGCTGATAAATGTTCATGGCTACCTCATGGCAAATGTATTAATGGAAAATCCATCTGAGACATCAATCAAGCCCGATAACAAACCTTTTAACCAAAGAAAGTTTGGCGCACCTGTGTTAGTCCCTTCGGCATATTGCACAGTAATAGCCCCCTCAATTCGCTCAGAGGTGATTTCAGCACCTAACGTGGGCTGTAGGTCATTTTCTACTGATTCAATCGCTAAACGGCATTGAGCTTGAATTAATTGCTTTGGTATCTGATCGCTTGGGATAGTCACGCCATCACGAGATAACCCTGAACGTGGGAAAGATAAAGGCTGGTTTGGATTGGTTCGTTTGCCTAACCATTTCTGCGACTCAAGATAATCCATTGCCGTAATTAGTAATGCCTCTAATCCACTATCTGCCAAAGTGATATTTCTATCCTCAGCGTATTTCTTCAAATCATCAACACTGGCGTAACTATTAAATGCTGGAGAGTTCTTATCAGGATCAATCATGCTCACCTCAAAAAAAAGAGGGGCACAAAGCCCCTTAAATTACTCATCTGGAGAAGTTTTTTCTGTGAATGTAATTGCATCAGTATGTTGTGCAATGCCATCAACAGTGGCCGTGACAATAAATTCACCCTGTACATCAGAAGTTAATTTCACTGTCGCACCGCCAGCCTTGCCCGTCTTAGATGAAGTAACGCTTAATTTACCACCAGTTGTAGACCAATTGATGGTAGCTCCTTCGACCGGAGAGCTACCTTTGGTGTAACTGAGAGTGATCGTTACTGTATCTGTACTGTCAGCGATAGCGGACGTTTTATCCGCTGACAGGGTTACTTTCCCTCTTCTGCTGTCAGTTTAATCATGACGCCAGCAGTTAATTTGTCGCTAGTGAAATGCTTCTTCCAGTTACCTGCGGTGCCTAACTGAGTTAAATCAGGGTTTTTGCCTTTTGATTCATCCCAGCTATAGCCCAGAACACCAACGTTAACCACACCTTCACCACGATAACCAATTTCCAAGTTCTCCTTATCATTGATTTCATAAGATCGGAAAGTTGGCTCTTGGGATTCAGTGATGGTCACGGCTCCCGGCACTAAACCAAAGATAGCATCTACTGGCGCCGTATCTGTTACCAGCACAGGCTTGCCTAGCGTGCCAGGCTGACCACCGTAGATAACTACACCTGCCTCTTCATACACTTTGTTGTCAATTGCCTGATCAACAATATCGAAGTAGGTTGTGGAGTGCATAACAAACAGATTTACGCGGTTGAATTTATCGCCGTATTTGCGTAAACCTTTGGTCAGCGTTTTCTTGCCATCTGTCGCAATATCCGCAGTCACCACCATTTCTTTGTTATTACCAATCGCAGCACCTAAAGCAGCCAAAGAGTATTTGATATAACCCTCTAATGAAGCATCTGCCGCATCGGTACCCACCAGCTCAGAGAACTCCGATACATCACGGCCACGGCGTTTAAATGCTTCTTCTGTCGTTGCATAAGGACCATATTTCCAAGGTGCTTTTACATCAACAGATTCGCCCGCGCCGATTTTTTTGTTCTCTACGGTGTCCGTAGAATTTACATCACGGTGTTCAATAGAACCGCCAATTTGGTAGAAAGCACGTTTACGGAAGTCACCTTCAATAAACAGATTATCTAGCACGATAGCGCCATTTGATGCCTGATTAAAGACGGCTAAATTATCTTGGCGACGCTCTAAGAACGCCGTTTGTGCCAAATCGTTATAAATCACTAAATCGCTATTAGTTGTCGTAGCCATTACTTATATTTCCTTACTCTTTTGGAAGTTTTAAATATGCGTCACGCCCGTATCGGCGAATATAATCAGCCTTGTCACTGGCGGACATTTGAGAACGTTTAAAATGTGCACCACCTTGTTTATGTTTCCCTGCATCTGTACCAGAGGCTGCGGGGAATAAGTGAGGAGCACTTTCTTTTAGGGATTCAATCCATTCAATAGGTGATAATGGCGTGCGACCATCTTTGCCCATGATTGGATTGCCATCTTCATCAACGGCTACGGCCTGACCTTCATCGTTGATCTGAAAAATGCCTTTGGCACGTAAAATTAAATCTTCTTGAGCGCTGGTTAATGCACCCGCTTTCCCTGCTGCGGAACGAATTTCATCGCCTAATACACGAGCACGGAATTTATTTGCAAACGCCTCAGCCCTTTCCACTCGGCTATTGGCTTCTTTCAGTTGTTTATCAACGTCATTGCGTAAGCGCTCAGTACGTTTATTAATGACTTCATCAATTTTGCCGTCAGCGATTAACTTGGCTTCTTCATCATTTTCAAAACGTTTGAGAATTCCACGTACAGCATCGGGATCAATACCATCAAAACGCTTGAGATTATCGTTTTGCTCTTTGAGCTTGCCTAGCAACTCACTGTTTTTAGCCTTTAGCCCTGAAACCTGCTGGTCGATAATAGCTTGAATTTCTGGAGTGATTTCCGGTGTTCCACCACCTCCACCTTGCGAACCATCATCAGTATGTGAATAATATTTGCGTTCGATATTCATAAATAACATGTGATTCCCCTTGGGATTGAATGCGCCTAGCGCGTTGTGATAAATCAGCCCTGAGCTGAATTCGGTTAATAAAAAAGGCCACCGAGGTGACCTTGTTAAATGGTTTATTGATTAGCTATATCCAGCCTCTCTAAATGCCTGCTTGTCTATCTCCCTGAGTTGTTCGAGAGAAATAAACTCACCTTTGTCCGTGTAAAATTCGGATGGATGCATACCACCTTCTTTCATCAACCTAAATCGCGTCTCTCCAAATACCTGTCGCTGTCGCCACTCAGGTTGTCGCTGTATCCAATCAAGAAAATTAGTATCCGCTGGCACTTGCCCGTCCATTGATGCTCTCGTTCCTACATCCATCTCATCTAAATCAATGCCTAATTCACGCCATGATTTGGTAACCAGCGTTTCTGTTGAACGGCAATTGAAGTGGATTTTTCCGGGGCCTTGTAGATAAGGAACTTTATGACCAATAGGCTTACCTTCCAGCGTGTATTTCAACCTGTCTCGAATAATGCAATCGTGAGATGTTTTATTATCGAGGGTAGATAACCATTGCTTACAATCAAGAATGTCTTTATTGGCATCAGCAAATTGATCTCTTGCTGTCGCTTGTAAGTGATTAATTGCCGTCTTTGCTATTGTTGTTGCGTTAGCCCTACTGAGCTGTAGAGCACCATCCTTATAACCTTGGTTTGCATGTCCTCTGATTTTACGTCCGATTTCTACCGCACTATCACCATTTAAATAACCATTACGAACAGCGTTATTTATGCGTGTCATGCGATCTGACTCTAATCCATCAGCCCATTCAGAAAGTAATTTCCCTTGAAAAGGGCGAGACATGACTGAGGAAAATAGCATTTCCTCTGTAATGCTCATTAGTGGATATTTGCGTAGAACAACATCAGGTAGTAGAGAATCAAAAAGAGATGGGTAATAACCAGCCTCATATAATGCATGTGCTCTCATTTCTTCCGTCAGTAGCGAAAAAGCGCTATCAACAGCTCGCTTATTAATACTTCTAACGCTGGATAGCAACGACTCCAATCGCCTTGCAGTGAAGCTATTAACATCGATAGAGGCATCATCTAAGGCAACAATAAGTGAAGCAGTTAATTCAGCATCAAACTCATTAAGAGCTTTTATCATGCGTCTCGCCACCCCTGTAGAATAGCGACCAGAAAACAGGGAGTGAGCAATCAATTCATCCATTAACAGCTCATTCACTGATCTCATGTTTCACCTACCATTGTCGGCTCTTGATTATTAAGCTCATCCACCACCACATCCACATCATCAGCGGGGTCGATAACATCATATTTTTGCAAACTACGAACCAAATCAGATTTACGCGTTGCGCCAGATTGCCATGCTGCGACGATTTCACGGATCATCGAACTATCGGCAATATGATTAACGAGGTCTTTGTTAATTTCAAAAGAAATATCTTTCGTGTCTAAACCTAAGTATTCAGCACACCATATTAGCGATTTACTGCATGCATCGGAAACGTTAGAGCAACAGATACTCAGGATAGAGGTTTGTGCGTTCTGCTCACCGACAGATTGAATAACCGTTTTAACCTTGCTATCAGCAGAAACTAACTGAGCACCAAGCGCCACCATATAATCGCGCTTACTGTCCATCGCCTCCTTTGCCAGCATGTTAGGTTGAGCCTGAGCGTAACCAAAGAAACCTTTTTCTGGCAACATAATTGGCGAGCGAGAACCAACCATAACGCCTTTCTTTTCTAGATAGTCACGCCATTCTGTTCCTAGCCCACCTAGATAAGGTTGTATTTGCCCACAGAAGAAAACAGAATCTTCATAATCAGCAGAGTTTCGATAATGCCCTAGGTTGATTTTTGCCAATCCTAGAAGTGGGGCTTCATCAATAGTGTGATCATTATTCTGTGCACCAATAAATGTAAATGGAATTTCATTCCACACACCGTTACCAGCACGCGCAGGTATATACTCAGAAGAAATTTCAAAAACGCTACTTCCACTGGGCTTGCGATAGACACGACAGACAAACTTACCTTCTTCTATCGACAATACTCGGTATTGAACCTCATCCTTAAAACCAAACCCGTCCTCTTCTTCTACTGTCTCGCGCAATACCACCAGCGTTAACATAGTGCGACCATTAATACGAGCTGTGCGCCAGTTAATGATGTCTTCAGCACGATATTGGAATATGTACGGGAGTTTCGAATCACTGTTGTAATCAACATACAGACCATGCCGCCCTACCTCTAATACCGACTCAAGCGAGGACTGAGCGAGTTGATAAATACTTGAGCCCGCACCATCAGCATCATCTTTTAAACACGAAAGCTTTTCGACAATAGCAACCAAGGGATCTTTTTTAAATGCCATCCCTATCATGCCGTTGCGAGTATTGCCCGTTATTGGATAGAACACCGCACGGTCTTGATAATCTTTATTGCGCTTCTTTTTGCGTTTGCCATCTTGTTCTTCAAGTTCAGGAAGATAGCTTTTTATGTCTTCACCGCCTCGGCAAACAGCACGAACTAACTCCCACTGAGGAGCAGCCGCTTTATACTCCGGTCGAGTGAAATCTACATTTGTTGTACTCATCAGAAGGTTGTTCCTAGGTTAATTTCGAATGCTGGGCGCTTAGTATTTCTTCTACTCACCGCAAAATACCTAAACCCATCAGCATCATGCGATGTGTAATCGTGAAGCGGTTTATCTTTCCAGCAGCCCCGTTTGTCATCCCACTCTTTGCGGTAAGCTTCAAGGTGTGCGATGCCTTCACTACATTTATGCTCATCAAAAGCGCAGAGAGGCAGAATTTCACGCACCGCTTCGATACCTTCATCAACTGAAAGTTTCGGCACCACTTCAAATCGTATTGAGTAAATTTGCCCGTCGATTTCGTACCCTTCACGCGCTAACTCACGTCGAGATTTCGCATCAGAACCAAACTCGCGGTTATCGATATCATGAGGGCCATTGTGACTTGCATATGTATAGCCTTTGTCTTTCAGCACTTTCATGTAGTGCCGTAGACCTTCACCACTGTTTGAGTAGTGATCAATGACGTGGAACTCCTCGCCCACTTCACGAATAAACCAAATTGATGTTGAATCACCCACACCAATATCCCAGTACGTGTGAACCGGTAAATGCGAGTTATCAGGAAGTGTGCCAATGCGTTTATTTTCGTACAGGAAGCGGAACTGCTTAGCGTAGTAAGCGCCTTCAACCGATTGCTGGAATGCCTCAGACGGTATTGACGGGTATTCTCGCTTCATATCGTCGCCAAGCGTTTTCTCTTTGGCGTAATACCAAGCTTTTTGACGCTCGTTTAATTGAACACCATGTTTGCTGGCTATCTCATCGAAATAATCAACTAACCGTTGCGGTAATGGCTCAACAGGGTTGATGGCATATTCGGGATTCTTCCACCATGAGAAGAAAAAGAACTTCCAGTCTAGGTTAGAGAGAGTCTTATTCTGAATTTGCGCTTTCTCAGCAGACTGGCAATAATCGAAGAAATAACCAGCTCGACCCTCCGCTGTGCTTTCAATCGTCGTGAAACAATCGCTTGATACTGCCTCAAACGCACCAGTAACAATCTCACGGGCTTTCTCTGGATACTTAGCACATATCTTACCGAACTCAGAAACGTGCAAATAACGGAGTGTACCGCCACGAAATGACGTGCTGATATAAAGTGACCCGCCTTTGCTAAACACCAACTCACCAGCCGCATCATTACTCGCTGGGTTAGCCGCTTTGATTTCATCGGGTAGCTTGTCGTAGGCATACTTTATCTTTTCCCTGAATAGTCGCTTAGCATCGTTAAGTGTGTGGGCTATCAATGCACATTTCGCCGCCTCAAATAGCGCTGCGTCTAGCTGGATAATGCAAACCTCAGTCGTGAAGCCAAGCTGTCGGGCTTTAAGGATAATGTTTCGCGTGTGCATCCCTTCAAAGTATTCAAGCTGCTCAGGCGTCATTTTAAATCGAACTGGCTTACCTTCTTTGTTGGTGATCCAGTAGAGGTGATTTAATCGCCAGAGCTTATCTCTTAATAATGCAAGATGTTCTGGCTTCATGATTATTCCTTAGATAAGTCGTCCATTAGTTCTGATAGCTGACTAGCTGTCTTATTCGGTTGTACGTCATCAAGCCCGTATGCTTGACGCTCAAGCCCAACCAAGTTTTTGAGTGTTTCACTTAATGCCTTGGCTGACTTAACGCGCTCAGGCAGGGAGATAATTGAGTGATAAATTTCATTGAGTTTGTCGCGTCCGTTGTCATCAGGACTAAACATTAACTCGCCAAGTTTTCTTAAAGCTGGCACATCAGCACATTCAGCAGATAGTTCATCAAATAAGTTGTTAGTTAATTCTCTAGCCCTTCGAATATCGCCTCTATGCTCCATGCGGACATTAGCGATAACCTCGGCATTAGCCTCAATAAGTTGCCGTTCTGAAATAGCCTTTTCGGTGGCAACCAGACTGGCAACCTCCCTTTTGGCAACCAAGTTTTCAGCCCTAGCCTTAACCTTTGCCTTTAAATCTCGCTCCCATCCTTCTTTCTTGGCGCGCTTACTTATCGCCTGATGGGTTATCTCGTATTGAGAGGCTATTTCCCTTATGGACATCACGCCAGCTCGGTAAGCCGACTCAATGGCCTCCCAATCTGGTCTTTTAGCCATATCCATTCCTTAAATAAAAAAGGCCGCTAGGGCCTATTCAGTAGATGCAACTTTTAGTGCATCGGTAATTTATTGATTTACAAGCAAAGCGCATTTTTACGCCGCCAATCTATGCATCTCATCGAGTAATGACTGCTTATGGTTTTTATTAAACAACTTAGTTAATTCATCCTTTCGTTGCTCAAAGCTCCATCCCATTGAGATAAACACTGTGTTAGCTCTTTGCAATTCGGTTACGCAATGTATTTGCTCTGGAGTTAGGTAATCACGAATAGGCTCTTTCTTTCCTATTTCGTTATGAACACGAAACTTAGCAGATGTCATACCAAGTACAATGCGATTAATTAAGTCCGCCTCGTTACTGAAGTGATGAGGTGAAATAGTTTTGCCTTGCTCTTCTCTCGACTTTTTAACTGCATCAGTCATTGGCTTATATTCCAATCTTGATGTGTTTCTATCTAATTTCTTAGCAGCCAAAGCCGATCGCATTTTAAAGAACTCAGAAACAAGCCTTTTCTTGAATGCCCTGACTACATCATTGTTACGCATGTATGTAATTAACAATGTTGCCTGCTGTTCATTAAGTAGTGCTACTTGCTGCTTTTGTCGTCCACCGTCTGTATCAAAGGATCGCATTTCAAATGCCACCCTTCCGAATTCATTTAAATCATCGACATAATGACGAACAAGTTGAATTACTGTTTTGTGTTTCTTTTTAACTCCATCGGCGATTGCAGAAGAGCTAGTCAATAAATCAAATTTTTTAATTTCCACTAAAGACATAGTTAGTTCCTTTTAGAGATAAACCTTGCGCTCAGGAGTAACCAGCCCAAAGAGGGTTAACCAAACCACTACTGGTTATCCTCAAGGCTTATCCTGAAAGGTTCTTTGGTGTGTTCGTGCCGAGCGAGGCACAGGGTGAAATGCGTAGAGTTCGCAGCCTAGCGATACACTGCTAAGCCACTTCTAGTCTGTTCCTAGCAGTCAAGATAGCGATCACCCCCTTAAATGGTGGGATAATTACACCTATTAAAAAGCCTCTGATTCATTGGAAGATAAATAAATTTACATAATTAAACTTATTTTTAACTACCATGTAACTAATTGAATAAACTCTGTATAGAATTAGTGCCGTCCTTAAGATGTACACAGCAAAGATTATTTCCTTTTCAAGCCTCAACACCAGGGGCTTTTTTTTGCCATTAAAAACCCCTGATTTCTCAGAGGCTCATTATTCGCTTGCATATTTTGAATGCGTCAACTACATTTAATGTGATATTCATTAGTTCAACAGATGTACTTAGCCCGCGGTGTGTGGGCTTTTTTTATTCTTTCGGAATGCTTTTATCCAGTTCTTCCAGGAATTGATCTGGCTTATCAAAACCCTGCGTTGCCATGATATTTCTCCATTAAAAAGCCCCGCTATTTTGCGAGGCTCAGATTTGTAATATCTGCTTGAGATTACTACCTTTTTAATGTTGTGGTTATTCACGATTAACGTATAGTGACGTTACATTCATGAACTATTATTCTCTACTTTGCCTCGATATCTGGGGCATTTCTTTGTTGTCAAATTTCACGCATTGCTAAAGCAAAACACATACCAAATTAAATCAACAAGTTAAAAATAGGTGCCCATATAGGGAATCACGCCCTATCGCTACTTTAACTAAGGAGATTTACATGGTACGAATTACTGAACTACTATTTAAGATTGTTACTGCTGCTGGAGTTTATTTATTCCTACAGGAGGCAAATCCAGAACACGCCATAGCTTTATCTGTCGCCATTCTTAACACCTAACCTATTTGCTTCAATCTCTCGAATGGCTTTCTTATCTAAATTGCACTTTGCTATTGAATTCATCGCATCAACTAGCAGTTGTGGCATGTCGCCCCAGTCCACTTTTTCAGGAATATCAGGCTGAGGACAATCAGCGGTTAACTGTGCTGGTATTGGTGGAGACTGAACGGGAATCAATACCTCTTTTGTACTTGTGCAACTCACTAACAACATCGTCAGGCACAGCAGTATTAGCGCACTCATTGTCTTTGAGTACTGTTTTGATAACAGTCTTAACTTTGACATGTTCTGAGTCCTCTAATTGCTTTGCTTTGATGTTGTCGAGTGATGCTTGATAGTGAAGAGTTATTGCTGATTGGGTTACTTGGTTTAGTAGCTGGCTTGTTGATAATTGCTCAATGAGCTTTCCATTCTCTTTACTCACTTTGACCATCTGATATGTCAGTATTAAGCCAAATATGAATAGCAACAGCCAGCAAATAAACGGTGCTAAAGCTATAAGCCTTTTCACAGCAAACTCCACGCTTTTTCGAACATAGCCTCATCGTAGGGTTGCGTGCCATTTTCATGACGAATGATTGCCTTGGCCAGTTTAATTGTGGTTGCCTTATCATAAAGACTGATAACATCAGTAGGCGATACACCCAACTCTTTAGCTACACCGTTAATATATGCTCGGGTGTTGTTTTCATTCGTCGGAGCCCAGCGGTCAATCAGGCCTGATACAGTTTTTAACCCGTACTTACGCTGGTAGGTACGAAGTAGTGCCATCAATGCACGAATACCATAAACAGGGCTTTCAAATCGACAGAAGCGAGGTTCAATACTTGGGTCATGCGGCAATTGCCCTTTCCAATTATTGGCTTTGTTGTAATCAATGTTACCAGGGTTGTTATTGCGAATGCCTCGCGCTTGCTTAGTCATTGTTCACCCCCGCCCTGCCTTTAATAATTTTACTCAGACCATCCACGCCGACATACCCAATGAATACACTGGCCAGATATGCCAATTCATGATTAAGTCCAAGCAGTGTTAGAAGGTCTTTTACAAACCATGCAAACAACGCACACATGGCACCATCAAATAGCGTCTTCTTCCAACCGCCGCCGTTGTACTTGCCGCGTAGAATCGCCATGCCTGTTGCTAGTGATGCGCTAATACCTTGCTCCTTATGAGCAGCAATAATTTGAAATACGTTATCCCAGAACTCGGGGTTTTCTTTCATATGATCCATACTCACCCCCTTTACTGGAGGAATTAGTTAATAGAAAGCCACCAGCAGGTAGCCGGATTTAGATTAATGAATTTAATCAGCATTTGAGATAAGTTAAATGTTCATCCCTATGTAACTTACCGAAGGGATGGCTGAGTTAGAGTATTTAGATTCATTTTTTAAGAGATGAAGTAAACCTTGATTCAAGTTGACTAACTGTATCAGCGAAGGCTTTTTCATTAGCATTAATTGTTGCTTGGATGCTAAAAATTGTTGATTTTGACGCCTCTAATTCACAGCTCATTGCCGCTTGCATGTCAGTGAGCTGTTTTTGTAATTCCGCAATCTGGGCATATTGATGTGTTACCTGCGCTGATAATGCAGCAACTGTCTGTTCTAAATGTTGATTGCTCATAACTACCTCTCTTAAATAGAAAGCCGCGCACAGTTCATTAGTGAGGGTAAAGATTAGCAGCTGAGTCTGTGGCGGCTGTATACGAAAAAGGCCGCACTAGGCGACCTCTTGAATGTGAACTTGTAAGCAATCCTTACAGCTTTAATTGGCGATATCGGAATTCCGGCATCGGAACAATATTAAACGTTATAAATAGACTGTCAGATAAAGTTTGTTTCTTTTTTTAAATTAGATGGTTAGAATAACTCTGTACTTATTTTTCCAGTTTTTACTCATCAGGCGTTGCTCTCAACGATCCTTTGCCACCATCCTAAAAAGTTGGTGGCTTTTTTTATGCTCACTCGAATTCATCAAGCATATAAACCCTTGCAATGCAAAAAGCCCCACCGAAGTGAGGCTCTAGAATCGGAACTTTTCAGCCCGTAATTAGTAGGTAATCTCTTACCCTCTTTAATCTATCTGTCTGCTCTTTGCTTTTACGAGCGAGCATAACATAAACAGTATACTATTTAGGCGCAGAATGCAATAGATTTCTCCTATTAATAAATTATATAGAAAATAATGCTATTTAATATCACTAATCATAGGATGAATGGCATCTTCAATCATCACGCAAGCCCACCTAACGCGGCGTTTGGCAGAGTCTAGGTCTATACCGGTTTTCCTCGATAGCTCCTCTGAAATGTTTTGCGGGCTTTTGCATTGCTTATAGCGTTTAATAACTACATCACGAAGCGGGTTGCTCGTTGGTAAAATTTCGTTAATACACTTTTCAACAAATTCGGCGTCATCTTTTTCTTTGGCGAGGCGAAGTGCGCCGAGTGTTGATTTGTTTGGTGCAATAATTTCCTTTACCTTTTCGATTAGCTCATTGCCTGTGTATCCCATCTTTCTACAGTTATCGAAAGTGGCACGAATCAAAGTAGCAGAGCCATCATCCCATTCATCCCTCGTCATTAGCCGACCAATAACATTTATATTTAGGCCATCTGGAGAATCATCTCCTCGGTAGTTCCTTCCCCATATGGTGAGCATATATCTAGTCCATGGTCTTTCTGATGGGCTTAGCTTTGGAAGTGTTCCAAAAAGCTTTTTCCTCATTTCCTTTTCAGTTCTGAAGTAAACTATTTGTTCAAATGAAGCCTTTCTCATCTCGCCCCCGCCAATACTTCACTCTTTCCTTTTGTCGCCCCACCGATTCCACCACGATGTATAACCATTAACTGGTTGTTTACAATGATGTGCTTTTCTGCTCGCGTATCGAATGCGTACTTCTTTACTGTATTTCGCGATGCGCTTATCCAGCCAGCCACTCGAGTTTGATTTCCTCTGGCTTTGATGAGTAATTCTGGAATGGTTGTTATCTCAGCCTGCATCATCTATCTCCCATATCATGATATCCAGTGAGCCGCCTTTAACCCTCTCGCCGCGTTTAATTCGAAAATCATCTATCTGCTCGTCGTCATCCCAAAAGTTGGCGTGAGTAAGCGAATCGAAAACAGCTTTAGGCAAGTTATCGAGGTCTCTTTTGCGTTTGTCTGGAGGGTTTGCAGTGATGATTATCTTGATGCGAGAGGTGGTTTTGATATCTAGGTTATGTTGCTTGATGTAATCTGTTACTTGCTTTCGGTAGCCTGTACCCTTTGATGATATATAGTGCCTGCCTTTGCAGTGTCGCCAGTACGTATTTACTGAAGGCGGCCACGGCAACTTGAGGTGATATTGCTTCATGATGGTTCTATCAATCCCCCTCTGGTTAGCTCCCTAAGTGTTAAAACAATCGCCCTATCCATCAGTTGACGTCTTTCAATTCGACTCAACTTGCTGCCGTTATCAATCTCATGATGGCAGTGCTGACATAATGCTGCTGTGAGGCTATCGTCAACCTTAAGCCCCATCCCCTTATCTTCGTTTCTATGTGCTACCTGAGTGCCATAGCGACCACACAAGACACAACATTCGATTTGAGCTACGGCTTTGAGCCATTTTTTTGAGCGGTAGATACTTGTCATTTCTCTAGCTCCCACTCTGCAAGTGTGATAACCAACATCGGGTTACTACTACCTTCAATCTTCCGCATTGCTTCATACGCTAAGTGCTCTTTAAATTTGCGCTTTAATAGCCCTGCACACTTCCTGACGGCTTCATTGGACTTATGGATAGCCCAACATAGCTTGAGTGTTGTTAATGCGCTCATAAACGCTTCTGCTTCGTTTTTCATCTCCACATCCTATTAATCATTGTTCGCGGTGTTGGCTTGAGCCATTTTTGGGTTGGTAGATTGACTGATACATCGAAATATTTCGGGTTAATATTGAGCATTTTGACTGGGGAATAACCTTGTCGCTTGTAATGCTCACAAAGTCTTTCTGCTTCTTCGTAAGTGAGAAGCCTGTATATGTGGGGTTCTTTCATTTTCTCGCCCTCCGCTTCTTGGCTACTGGCTTCTCTTTGGGTTCTTCGCTGTCAGCTTGCTTATTCTGTGGCTGCAAACACTGTGGGATTACTTCCATCCATTTTTTCATTTGCTCAAGTGCGTTAGTTCGCTTTGCCATTATTTTTTATTCCTCCGCTTCTTGGCTGCTCGGTTTATTTTTGCGTGACCTGTGATGCGCTTAGTTGATGTTGGGTAGCTGTACCAATAGCTATTACGATTGATAGCCCATAAGGCGCTCTGTGATGCTAATGACGCCATAGCGATTGCCATTTTTGATATGATGTTCATCTCTCTTGCTGCTCCTTGAGTTATTCCCTGTGCCCGTAGTAGTTATATTCATAACGAGTTGTACGCAGCTTCACGCCGCTTTCTACCGCCCAAGCTGTCGAGTATTCAATTAAGCTACTCATGCGCTTCTTGCCCATTTGAGACGTACTCTCTCGTATGTTTAATAGCTCACCTTCAATTCCCCTAATTAACGGTGACTCTTTCGCTCCTGTAGTAACCATCCAGTGGCCAGACACAAAGACATTCTTCCACTGCCATAATTTCAGTGGCTCATTGTTGAGTGTCATTTGCTTTGACACATCACCACATAGCGCATGGAACATGTCGTTCTGCGGTAGTGTTCGGCTGGATTCTGAGATTTTTACTTCTAGGGGGAATTCTTCGTTGAGGGGTAGAGCATTTATTGTGGCTATTAGGTTTTCACGTATTCGTTTATTTCTTAGAAGAAACTTTGTGGCTTTCTCCAAGTTAGCCTCCTAGTTTTCCTTTGCTGTAAAGTGGCAACCAAACATACCGATAAACAAACGGGATAAAAGCTGTAAAGAACTCATTAAATTGATGCTCTCTAAATCCTGTCGCTTCGTCGACCATTGCAATTAGTGGTGAGGTTGGCTTTCTTGGCAAATCAACGCCATAGATACGGCTAAAATTACTAACTAACTCACTTTTATCTAAACAGCGTTCTACCACTTCGATAAACATTGGCTCAGTGGCTAGCGTTTTTAAAATTTCATCTGGCAGCTTATCACTCACTGTTAGCTCTCCTGTTAAACCTTTGCGCTGAATAATCACGGTCAATTTGCATTAATTCTTCTGCTGTCATGTCATCAGAATTATCTGGGTAAATGTCGTTATTGCGGATAAAAGAGAAATTAGCGCCACAATCAGCATTAGTACATTGGATGTGATCACAAAGGTGGTTATCTTCTGGGTCTGGCTCATTCTCGCCGCACCATTTAACTTTGCTGCCGCAAAACGGGCACTTTTTTAACTCATTCATCATTAGCTCTCCTGTTCCATGCTGCTAATAGCGTTAATATCAGATATGATTTCTCCCAATGATTTCCTTTGTGTTTTTGACAATACACGGATTATGTCATCGACCCGATTACTGTAATCTGAAAGTTCCGTATCAATGGGTTGCAATATTTCATCACGAGTAAATGTATTTGAGCGCCAAACAACTGCTAAGCCAGAGATGGTAGATTTTTCATACCATCCATTTGCCTCCAAATATTTTTTGAAGTCATTGGTAGTTATGAATTTTTCATTGCGCAGATTAATGCTGTCAGCACCGCAAAACGGGCATTTCTTGAGTTCGTTCATGCTACAACTCCCACCATTGGTATTTTCGCTTAGCTTGCAAAATTAGCTTTTGCCAAATTGCTACGGCTTCTAGTTTTAATTCCCGCTCTGTCATCATTCACCCTCTTGCATTGGTGGGAGTGGGATGCTGTCTAAGTACATCCAGTGAGTTACCCTCTCAGCTGGTATTTTAGTGTTCGTGACTGTATTGTTTGCGATTTTAGAAAATGTTACTTGCTCGTAAAAATAACCGTTAATTACAAAACCGAGAGCTAATTCGTAATCGTTCTTAACTTTTAATAAAACTTGCCGACATTCACCGGGTAATCTCTCACTCACCTTAACCCAATTAGTTCCCTGCATTAGAACCTCCTCACTTATCAGTGGCTCAAATGAAACCAACTCAAATGTAATTTCATGATGGTAATCATAATAATCAATAGTTGGTTTTAATGTATAAATACCTTCGCCTTGAAAGTAATCTTCGCCCGTTAAAACAGTTGATATTTCATCTTGAAAATCTTGAATATCAGTTGCGTCAAAATCACCATGAACCCCCTTCAAATAGACCTCGTTTTCGTCATCAATAGCTTGATGAATTACGACAATAGTTCCGAATGGTATTTCCTTTTGTTTGCTCATCTAGAAGTCCTTATGATTTGGTGTGTTACGGCCACAAAAAAGCCCGCATATTGCAGGCTGAGTTTTTAGAATTCACGCTGGTGTTCCGTTATTACATCCGTTGCGTTTACGGATGTTCGAACAGCTTTGTCAATTCTCTCCTGCGCATCAGGGTACTCAGTTTTTACAATAGCCAATTCATTTGTAATTAATAGCAACTTATCTTTTAAGTATTCAATAAGCTGTGCGTCCGTCATTTTTTCAGTTTTAACAATCATAATTTCCTCTCTTATTAGCTAGCATTCGATTTCATCTTGATGAGACTCTAATCTTAATCTAGTTAAGTCAGCCTGATCTAACCCTCCGCTTGTATTAGTGAAATAATACGTCTTTTCAGCTCCGGGTGCATGCCTGGATTTGGTACATATAACCTCAGTAATTCCTTTTAGTTCGGTATTAGGGTTATATTTCTCATCCCGGTAAATCATGAAAATAACATCAGCTTCCTGCTCAATAACTCCCGACTCTCTTAAGTCAGCATTCCCAGGGCGTTTATTAGTTCGCTGCTCTAGGTTGCGGTTTAATTGCGCCAGGGCGATTACCGGGCATTTAAGCTCTTTAGCCAGGTTCTTAAGCCCGGTAGCGATTTCACCTACCGACTGATTCATGTTCTCCGGGTTAGTCATTTTCATCTTTTGAAGGTAGTCAACGATGATCACCCCTAACCCGCCAGTTTGTTTATTCATTCTCCTGGCATCAGCCCGGATTTCATGAATACTCATTGATGGCTTGTCGTTGATGTAAATTGGTGAGTCTTTGATTTCAGCCAATGAACTAGATAACCGAGCCCAGGCTTCATCCATGTTCATTTTAGATTTCTCTTTGCCGAGAATTGATTCCTTATCCACCCTGGCATGATGAAATGCGACACGTTCAGATATTTGCCAGGATGGCATTTCCAAGCTGTAGAACAAAACAGGTTTAGATTTTGCTAAGCCAACCGACTTTGTGATCGTGGTGCTTAGCATTGTTTTACCCATACCAGGGCGCCCCCCGATAACAATAAAATCAGTGTTGTTGAAACCACCGAAAGCCTGGTCAATGTCTGGCAAGCCGAACTCGGTTTTATACTTCCAAATATCACCGCTGATCATCGACTCAATAATCGATAGCGACTCTTCAACGCCTGACATGATGTGTTGAGTCTCAGTAACCTGGTTATTGCTAACGTTGGATATTTCTTCCTGAATTTGCCCAGCAATATCGTGAACATGATTTACCCCTGACTCATTTATCCTGGATATCCCATCTTGAAGAATTGATATTGTTCTCCTAGCTAAAGATAGCTGTTTAACTTTCTCAACATACCCTGGCAGCATATGGATACTAGGCAAGTCTTTGGCGCATTCAGCAAGATATGGGAAACCGCCGCTATTTTTGCTATCACCGCATTGCTCAAGCTCACTGTTAACCATAATCAGGTCAATCTTCGCACCTGCCTGGTTCATTCGTTTCAAAGCCCGGAGAATTAATTTATTGCTAACAGCAGTAAAATCATCCTCGGATAAAGTCTCTATGGCACTTGATGCCAGGTCTGTGTATTCTCCAGTGGCATTTAAAATCCCGCCAATTACTGACTTCTCAGCGTATAAATCACAAAACTTGCTGTTCATGTTAAATTCCTTTTTTACGCTCTGAGTATTCGCGTTTTGCTTGTTCGTAGGTTTGCGACCATCTAGCAGGAGTTAAGATCCAATCCAGGGTTAACCAACCTTTTTCGCTCAAACCAGAAAATAAACTTGATTGAGATATGAGTCTGAAACAAGTGTCCATGTGCTGAACTTCACGCCACTGCCCCTTGTTGGTTTTGCCATTCCAGACAGCTTCCAAATCTTTGTAAGCAGGTCTGCGTGATGTCCACTCATGAAAATCAATGGATCTCTCAGGAACGTATTTATTCCAGATTTTAATTAATTCTTCATGAGGGCAATCGACAGGATTGATACCGTCACGGTTTTTCCACTTGAGCGCATCTGAAAGGTAGCCATCGAAGCGAGTCATTCGACACAAGTTCTGAGGTTTCAAGTCCTTCCCTTTAGTCCAAGTCTTAACAGCCCACTCCATCACAAGTTTAATTTCATCAGCTGTGTAGCATTCGCCTTTAGCTTTGATGGTATTAAGCGCTTTTAGGATGGGTTCCGTAGATTGAAATTTAGAATTGGTTAGCTGATTAAAATAATCGAGAATTTCTAGAGCGATATCTTCCCCAACGGGGGTAAGGGGGATCTTGTCTTTATTGTCTTTTGTATTATTGTCTTTTGTGTTTGACTGTTTCGGTAAAGTGGTTTTTACCGTTTTAGTAAAGCTATTCTTTACCGTTTCGGTAAAACTTTTACTGTTTCGGTCAATGTCGGTTTCCCATTCAGAAATATTCTTATTCATTCCAATTTTTCGACCTTCCTGAATAAAGATTTTCATCCGAACTAATTGATTTTTAGCGGTGGAGCATTTAGTGCTATCAATCTTTGTCATGCTTTCAAGTTGTTCATTGCCAACCCAATCCATTTTTTTATTAAAGCCGTATGTTTTTCTCCACACAGCTATAACCATTAATAATTGGTGCTTGGTCAACCCAGCAAGCATAATCGCATCTAAGAGCTCGTTTGCTATCCTGGTGTACCCATTATCAAGATCTGCCACGTTAGGCCTCTCTTGCCGTCGTTGATTACCAAAATCTGCATATGCAACGTTACTCATGCGGCTCCCCTCCCAATAGTTCTTTCCTGTGAGCATTCCTTAGTTTTGCATCTTCAAAAGCTTCCCTAAGACGCTTTATGCCTAGAGGGGTTACTTTCCTGAGTTCCCTATCTCGCATGATGTTTTTATGCACTGCATGATAATTAAAGTCATGATTTCGTTTATTTTTCATGGTATAATTCCCTTATTCGGTTGTTGTATCAAAAAAGGGAAGCTAAGCTCCCCACCTTGCCACTAACACTGGTTGTTGATACAATTTCATAGACACTTAAATATCTAGATTGATTTGTGCCTCACTCCCTGCCGTGGTTGAGGCCTTTTTTTTAAGTCCTCCCTTCCCTTCGATTGCCCGAATGAGCCTTTCTGCATAATCACCTTCGATAACAACTTTCGTTGGCTTATCGCTGATATTTACAGAGTCAGGGGGTAATCCGAACTTACTCACCAACTGGCAAGCTAAATCGAATATTCTGGCTTTATCTCGACTGGATTTTGATGGGTGTATTCCTAGCGCCTTAGCGAGTCCGTTATTACCGACTGAATACATTTGTTGAATGTAAAACGTCATCAATTCGTTTGATGAGCACTCTACTTTGATATTTTTTGCATTTTCCATAGTCTATAGTCCTTTTAGATACAGTTAGTCCGTGACTCACGATCCAGTGAGTTGAGCTTGCTCTGAGAATTTACTCTGAGCGGTCTAGCGATGTTAAAGAGCGAGGTGGTGCTTATGCTGCTTTTGGTGGGAAAATGTCATCGATAGTGACGTTAATCCCGTTGTTGTTAAAAAATCTAACTAGCTGTCTGCATACTTCAAGGTCTGCTTTACGTCTGCCATTTTCATAATGGCTAATGTTTCCTTTTGTGCAGCCTAGCTCTTTAGCTAAATCTGTCTGTGTAAGCCCAAGCTTTTTTCTATATCGGCTTATGTAATTCATCTGAACCTCCTTATTGTTCATTACGAGAGTATACATAAAGTATTCGCAATTTCAATATAAAAGTATACACATTGTCTGTCTACATTTATGTATACATATCGTATTATTGGGTTATGAAAATGAAATGGTATGAACTAGCCAAGTCCCTTATGAAAGATAAGGGCATTACATACGATCATCTGGCTGAGCATTTTTCGGTATCGAAAGGTGCCGTTGGGCATTGGATGACAGGAAAGAGAGAGCCAGCATTTAGTGAAATAGCCGGGATACTTGCATATGTTGGAGTCAATAACCCGACCATAAATCAAGATGGCACTATTAGCATTGATGAAGAGTCGATTAGTAGGGTTGAACCAACCTATGAATACCCATTACTTTCTAAAGTACAGGCTGGATCATTTACCGAAAACAGCAATTCATATACAGAGAAAGATGCTATTGCATGGATACCAACAGCCAAGAAAGCAAGCGATAGCGCATTTTGGCTAGAAGTTGAAGGTCACTCAATGACAGCCCCTCAAGGTGGTCGTCCTAGCTTCCCAGAAGGGATGCTGATACTTGTTGACCCTGAGCAGGATGTTAACTTTGGTGACTTCTGTATAGCTCGCATGATGAACGATGAGTTCACATTCAAACGATTGATTAGAGAAGGTGGAGTTGAGTATCTAGAGCCATTAAACCCACGCTATGACCTGATCCCTATTAACGGGAGCTGCACAATCATAGGTAAGGTAATCAAGTCACAATGGCCTGACGACACGTTTTAAATGAAAAGACTGCTAGAGCTGATATCCAACGCTAACATAATGATACTGCTAGTTATTATAGCGGTGCTGGATATCATTCTATTGTTGCTGATTACATTTGATAATTAGTGAGGGTTCGATATGAAAAGATTATTAGAACTCATCAGTAAAAATAAGCTGCTGATTGTTATGTTAATAATAGCGCTAGCAGTTGGAGCAGTATTACAGTTTGCAGAAGAATCTTTTGCTTGGATTTCGGTTTTCAATGCAGAGTGACAACACGTTTTAGGAGAATGCATGGCATTTAACGACATTGAGATAGCTAACATTAAGCGGTGTATGGAGTTTTTCATGGAAAAGCGCCGACCTGCTGAACACCTAAGGGATGAGCTGGATTTAAGCTATAGCATTGAAGATGACTCCGTTGTCATATTTGAAGTAAGACGCCTTACTTGGAGTGACGGGCAAGCTCAAGAGCCGATAGCCAAAATTACACATGACAAATCTAACAGCTCTTGGTCTCTGTTTTGGATGGATAAAGACAGCAACTGGCACAACTACGATGAAATAATGCTAGGCAGTTTTTCTGACGCCATTAGGCTCGTTGAAGATGATGCCCGTGGCTGCTTCTTTGGGTGACGACACGTTTTAGGGTGTGGCGGTGTTACATAACCATATAGATATTTTTATAAACTACTGCTATATTGACTTTAGTTTATTTATATGATTTCACCTATAGATTTTGAGTTAATATATTGTTATTCAAGGATTATTATGTCATCACCTAACCCAAAAATGTTGATATGGGCGAGAGAGCAAGCAGGGCTAAGTTTGCAGGATGCTGCAAAAAAACTTGGCCTGAAAGTCTCTCGCCTGTCAGATTTTGAGTCTGGTGAGAAAGTACCGACATCTAACCAGTTGAATAACATTGCAAAAATATATCACAGACCTCTTATTTCGTTTTACTTGGAAAAACCACCTATTGTTGCAAGCAAGGGGGAGGATTTTCGCACAATCTATAATGCCCCAGACCCCATGGAAGATGCAGCGGTAAACACTCTAATAAGAAATGTTCATGTAAGGCAGAGCATAGTCAGAGAGGCAATGATAGATAGTGACTCAGCTATTGCTTTGTCATACGTGGGGTCTATGAAAAATAACATGCCAATTAAAGAAGCGGCATCTTATGTCATTGAGTGTTTTAATATAGATATCGACATATATAGAAAGCAAAAGGACGCCCACTCCGCATTTAATTTTCTGAGAAAAACTATAGAAGATAAAGGAATATTTGTTCTGCTACTAGGCAACCTTGGCAGTCACCATAGCGATATTCCCGTAAGTTATTTCAGAGGGTTCGCCCTGTCAGATGATATAGCCCCATTTATTGTAATCAATGATAACGACTCAAAATATGCTTGGTCATTTACACTACTACATGAGTTGGTGCATATACTGATAGGTAGTACAGGTGTTAGTAATAATAACATTGATAACATCACTGAAAAATATTGCAATGATGTTGCGAGCCAGATATTGCTCCCCGATAATGACTTTATTCCAATAAATAACGTAAGTGGATTTACCACTGAGGAAGTTATTGAAAAAATAAGCGAGTTCAGTTCTGTCTTTAATGTTAGTTCAACAATGATTGCGTACAGGCTATATGTATCGGGGAAAATAAGCAGGGACAATTGGGAGTACATATCAGATGTATTCTTTAAAAAATGGCTATCCGCCAAAGAAGAAAAAAAACAAAAAAGCAAGTCCTCAGGCGGGACATACTACATAACTAAAAAACACAAGGTTGGTAATGCTTTGTCTAATTTAGTGAAAAAATCCATTATAGACGGCGTGTTAACGGAAACAAAAGCGGGCAAAGTCCTTGGAGTTAGCCCCGGAAATGTAATTGAATTGGTAGGATTATAATGAATACAAATGGATGTTTATACCTCATTGATGCCAATATAATTATACACGCACATTCATTCTATTACCCTCTCAATCGAGTACCTGAATTTTGGGAGTGGTTGTTATTTCACGCCAAAAATAACAACATAAAATTGCCGATAGAAATACTTAACGAAGTAAAGGGAGGTGATAAAGATGAACATGCAAAGTGGGTTCATGAAAAAAACAACAAATCGATCCTCCTCCTTGATGAAAATTTGCATATAGGAAATTTAAACAAGGTTCTTAGTGAAGGCTATGCTGATGATCTATCCGATGTGGAATTGGAAAAAATAGGTGAAGACCCATTTTTAATCTCTTATGCCCTGTCATCACCAGAAAACCGAGTGATCGTCAGCAACGAAACATCCAGCCCAAGTAAATTAAGAGCAAATAGAAAAGTTCCAGATGTTTGTAAGCAAATGGGGATTAGGTGCTGTAATGTTTATACGATGATAAGAGAGTTAGACTTTCGAACAAATTGGAAAAGCAGCCTGTAACCCACCAAGCCCTCCCCGCGAGGGCTTTTTTGTGTCCTATCCCCTCCAAAGAAGTGATCTGCATTCCAATCTGAGATTTTTTTGAAAATAAATTGCCTGAAAATACAAATAGTTGACACCATAGCACAAATAAAGTCTACATTTTGTATTTACAACCATCTACGATTCGTATACATTTAACTCATCAAAGGCAAGGAGCCAAAGGTAAACGGATTTAGTTCTTTAACAATTAGGAACGCTCAGAATAAATTTTCAGAGCAACCACTGAGTGGTTTTTGGGATTGGTGAACGCTACGGCGGCACGTGTGGTACTAGGCGACCACCACCAATCACCAAAGATCACTTAGGAGGCAAATATGGCAACAATAATTTTCAAAGAGAACTCAAAAATTCGCAGACGCAGAAAGCAAGGTGAGTTTTTGGCTCGAAAGATAGCTATGAGAAGTCGCTCAGTGGAAGAAATTTGGGATTCGATATTTGGCGTTGAGAAGAAAGAACGCCCTGTTCTCTCTCTCAAACCAACAAAGCATTATCCAAGTGGAGATAACTGTTGCTTACCTAATGTAGCAATATTTTCAGGAGTTAAAACAAAACAGCCGAGCAGTGAGTTCGGGGTGACGGCGAGATAAAGCCCACGGATGGGCTTAGTCATCAAGGTATCCAGTAAACTGCTTAACGCACTCTAAATAATAATCAGGATTGATTGTGCACTTACCTGCATGTTTAATGTTAAGGTGTTTAGAGAAATCATGAATAATATTTTTGTCGATTAAAGATGAAACAATTGCGTCATCCTTATCGAAGGCAAGAAAATCGTCTCCGATATCAATAAATATAGCCAAGCAGTCTTTTTCATCCTTTGAAAGGCTTGATATTTTCTGTGATATTTTGACTTCTTTTTGTTTTGCCCTTCTATTATGAATAGAAGATAAAAGCACTTTAGTTGCCATCGTTACAAATCTTTGTGTATTTGCGGCAGTAACAAAAGAAATAGCAAAAACAAACACCTGCCAAAAATGAGCTATTCCAACTTTTGAATTGACATATTCAGACCATGAATTAGGGCTGAATATTAGTAATGCTCCCCAAATAATAATAAACCACATAACACGCTCCAAAGGCTCGTTTTTTAATACTCGCTCAATAATGGTCAATAGCTCCATGTAATTAACTCTCATATTGTGGGGGTAAGCTAATTATAACCGATTTCATATGTGGGGGCACAATGAAACCACTGACGCCCTAAGTGGATAAATAAATGGGCACAGTTAACTAATTACAGTCCATTCTGTGGGCTGTGGTGAGATGATTAATAGATAGGAGATAGAGATGGAACCAAGGGATTATCGATTTTATAAAATTAGCAAAGAAGCTACCGAGCAAATCAAAAAAGAAACCGACGAAATCCAAGCTAAACGGCAGAGACTCCTCAACGAAGCCATTGAAAGCGTTGGAGCTGAAGGCGTTAGCTTTAGCAATTCATGGGGTGAAAATGGTACGACAATTCGCGCATTTGCTTTTGCTGTAGATAAAGAATTTGATTTTGCAGTTAAAGAGATTCATCGAACCAGTGAATTAAGGGTTATTCGAGCCAAGGCTAATTCGAAGAAAGGTAAAGAGTTTAACGCCACACTAGACGCGGCGAAAGATGAACTCAATAAGAAGCTAAAAGACTTACCATGTTTTAAAGATTACATCATCAATAAGTTCGATATTCAATGCTGCTCTATTAGCCAGCACGGTAGCGGTGCTGGAATGCGAATGCTGGAAACGATTGTCGGATATCCACAAACTGATAAAAGCTTTCTTATTTGTGCCATACCAAATCATGAGAGAGGTATGGATAAGCAACCAAACATTCCAGATTGCTTTGAAGAGATAACCTACGGCGTATTTTACGATTTATCAAACAGTAAATAGCATCGTGTTTAGTTAATAACGGAGGGAGCATGACAGATAAAACAGGTGGAGCGGCTTTTCCAGTTCCAGCAACAGAATTACATGGCACTACCACAGGCATGACGTTGCGAGACTATTTCGCTGCTAAATGCATGCAGGGTGATTTCGCAGCTCAGGATGAAGAAATGGGATATTACACAAATGAGACTCCTGATGAGTTTCTGATCAAAAGAGCTGAGTTCTGCTACCGCATGGCAGATGCAATGTTAAAGGCTAGGGGGTGATATATGGCAGCATTGAAACAATCATCAACACTAGAGCAGATAATGCATGAAGCGAAGAAAATCGCATCCACACTTGATAAAAGCCAGCTAAATGATAAGGAAAAGTTACAAGCCCTAGAATCCGTTAAATCAATACTCTCTTTCGGTCAGCAGTAACCCACCACTTAATCATTCATATCGCTATTAATAGTGAGGAATACGCACATAAGGAACATAGGAAATGGCAAATGATAATAACGGCTGGATTCGCTGTGATGAGCAATTGCCCTTAGCTAATAGGCGAGTTCTTATCACAACAATATATGGACATGTTGTTGAAGCGAGCAGATTAAAAGGAAATAGATTTAATCGATATGGTCAGGAGGTGACAGCAACTCACTGGCAAGACTTACCAGCACCAGCAAGGCAGTAACCCACCGCACCAACACCAGAACACTTTCAACTAATAACAATCGCTATCGTAAGATACGTGAGGATTAATCATGCAATCAAAAAACAAATACAGCCGTGCAATGCGAGACGTTTGCATGGTTAAACCAGTTAAACCTCAAGCAGTTAGAAATAAGCCAACATCAGGGTTTTGTCTGGCAGTTATAGCAATATTCGCATTCCTATTACTTCCTGCTTTGGTGAGGTGACTTATGAATAAATGCATACAGCTTTTATTGTCAACTTTTGGATGCGACCACTCCTCATCAGGAACAATTGTTACTTGTGTCAACGGAAATGACATCAAGCGCATAGACGGTGATTACGGAACAATTATAAGCAAGCTACAGTTCACGGAAAAAGAACGCTACGAAAACATTAAGGAAAATGGGCAGCTTGCTGGGTTTATTGATGAAGCAATCGCGGCTGGTGATGGGCAATGGATTGTCGAACACATCAAGGCTAATAGCAAGGAGGCGGCGTGAATGCATATGCAATGAGAGATGCTCAGGAAGAGCGTCGATTAGAAAATGCAGCATGGCAGGATGCACAAAGCGCATACATAGCAGAACAAGCTCACGAACTTATGGAAATGCTAGGAAGCACACTCACTGATAAATGGACTGACAGTGAATATGATGAAGCTCAGGATCGGGCAAGTGAGTTTATTAAATCACTAATGAAAGAGGCTCGAATGATGTGAAAGAGGGAATTTATTACAACATATCAAATGAGGACTACCATAATGGATTAGGTATCAGTAAATCACAGTTGGACCTTATAAATGAATCTCCAGCGGACTTTATATGGCAAAGGAATGCGCCAGTTGATGAAGAAAAAACAAAAGCACTAGACATTGGCACTGCATTGCATTGCCTACTACTGGAACCTGATGAATTTCAGAAAAGGTTCAAAGTTGGACCAGAAGTAAATCGTAGAACAACCGCAGGGAAGCAAGAGGAAAAGGAATTTCTCGAAATGTGTGAAAAGGAAGACATCACACCTATTACTCATGACGATAACAGGAAGTTAATGCTCATGAGAGACAGTGCAATGGCGCACCCTATCGCAAGATGGTGCTTAGAAGCTAACGGAGTAGCTGAAAGTAGCATTTATTGGACTGATGAAGATACGGATATTCTTTGTCGTTGCAGGCCAGATAAACTCATTCAAGAGCACCACTGGATTGTTGATGTAAAAAGCACCGCAGATATTCATAAATTTGAACGTTCTATGTACGAATATAGATACCACGTACAGGACCCTTTTTATTCAGACGGGTATAAATCACTAGTCGGAGAAATGCCTGTTTTTGTTTTCCTAGCTGTAAGCACAACTGTGAATTGTGGGCGTTACCCAGTCAGGGTATTTGTTTTGGATGAACACGCAAAATCAGTTGGTCGAACAACCTACAAACAAAATTTAAGAACGTATGCAGAATGCCTAAAAACGGATGAATGGGCAGGCATACGCACACTATCACTGCCCTATTGGGCTAAGGAATTAAGGAATGAGTAACCCACCATTAGCTCAAGCTGACTTACAAAAAACACAAGGTACAGAGGTAAAAGAAAAAACCAAAGATCAGATGTTGGTTGAGCTTATCAATAAACCAAGCATGAAAGCTCAGCTAGCTGCCGCCCTGCCTCGCCATATGACGCCTGACCGCATGATCCGCATTGTGACAACAGAGATTCGTAAAACGCCTGCATTAGCCACTTGTGATATGCAAAGCTTTGTTGGTGCTGTTGTTCAGTGCTCACAATTAGGATTAGAACCTGGCAATGCTCTGGGCCATGCATACCTGCTCCCGTTTGGAAATGGAAAATCAAAGTCGGGGCAATCAAATGTGCAGTTAATCATTGGCTACCGTGGAATGATTGATTTGGCTCGTCGCTCAGGGCAAATAGTAAGCATATCAGCAAGAACGGTAAGGCAAGGTGATAATTTCCACTTTGAGTATGGACTGAATGAAAACCTAACACACGTACCGGGTGAAAATGAGGACTCGCCTATTACTCACGTTTACGCTGTCGCAAGGCTTAAAGATGGTGGCGTTCAGTTTGAGGTCATGACATACAACCAAATAGAAAAAGTCAGAGCATCAAGTAAAGCAGGACAAAATGGCCCTTGGGTTTCTCACTGGGAAGAAATGGCGAAGAAAACCGTTATCCGCCGCTTGTTTAAGTATCTACCCGTCTCTATCGAAATGCAGAAAGCCGTCATTCTTGATGAAAAAGCAGAGGCCAATATCGATCAGGAAAACGCTACTATTTTTGAGGGAGAGTATGAGGAGGTAGGCACTGATGGCAAGTAAAGGTGTAAACAAGGCAATTCTCATCGGATCACTTAGGTAATGATCCTGAAATCCAAAGGATATATTTGCAAGGATGCAAACAGGAGATAGAAACTTGACGAACTCAACGATGTGCGGTAGATTGCGCGTAGGTGCTCAACACACCATCTACGAGCGGATATCCGCACCCGAAAGTATTGCGGTTTTTTTACGTCCATAGATTATGGTCGGGTAGCGTGCAATATATACAATACCGAAAGGGAAAATTGCAGGCCGTCTCGTAGCGGTGTTGAAGTACCCGACCGCCCTCTCAACAAGGGCTAAACAATCTACGAGGACTTAAAAATGAACACTTCTGTAACAGTTGTAAATACAGCTACTCCGCATGTCACCATCAAAGATCACAAAGCGATCACCACTTCGCAAAACGTATCATCGTTTTTCACTAAGCGACACGATGACGTTTTAAAGAAGATTCGCAACCTTGATTGCTCACAAGAATTTAGCGCCCGCAATTTTGCGGAGGCTGAATATATCGACGAACAGGGTAAACCTCGCCCAATGTACGAAATGACTAAAGACGGATTTGTCTTTTTGGTTATGGGATTCACAGGCAAGAAAGCGGCTCAATTCAAAGAAGCCTACATTGCCGAATTTAACCGTATGGAAGCGGAGCTGTACGGCAACAAAATAGCACCTACAGTCTCACAGGAAGAGCGAGACGCCTACAACATTAACGCACTTGCCAAACACTACGAAGCCATTTATCAGATTTGGAAAGAAGAATTACGCCCTGCATTAAAAACGCTCAACTCACCTATTTATGGTCGCCTGTATGACAGATTCCAAGACGGCTATGTATTCGTTAAATACCTACAGCAAGATTTAAACTCTAAGCTGACGAACCGTCAACTGCCGCGTCACCACTAATCAATCTCAGCCCTGTTAATTCAGGGCTTTTAGTATCGTTTTAACCAGCGAGGGATTTTTATATGCAAAATTTAATTAATACTGAATTATCTATGACATCTTTAGAAATTGCTGAGTTAGTTGGTAGTCGTCACGACAAAGTTAAACAGTCAATTCAGCGACTATCTGAACGCTCTGTAATTCAACATCCCCCAATGGGGAAAGTTGAGAATAAACAATCAAATAGCCCCAATAAATATAGCGAAGTGTATATCTTTTCAGGTGAAAAAGGTAAGCGCGACAGTATCATTGTGGTGGCTCAATTATCGCCGGAGTTTACTGCAAGGCTGGTTGATAGATGGCAGGAGTTAGAAAACAGAAAACATTACTTACCGCAAATGTCACAGGCTGAATTAATTGCAGCGATGGCACAAATCAATGTTGAACAGGAAAAACGCCTTAATTGTGTTGAGCAAAAGATTGAGCAAATGGAACAGGGCACAATCCCCGTTGGTTATCAAGGCTACAGTTATCTTAAAGCCACTTATGGCTTAAGCGATGCCAAAAGCCGTCAACTTGTTATGGCTTGGGCTGTACCTAACAAAAAGGTGCCTCATGTAGCACCTGGTGGTCAAGTAACACAGATGTCGGTAGTACATGAAGATGCATTCAAACAGTCACTTTATCAAATGATGAACGAGGCAGAACAGCGCGGCACACAGTGGTATCACCCAAAAATGGGTCGGTTTACTATTTCTGGCTGGGAAAACGCAGCTTAATTTAACTCGCAGGGATGCAATGAATAAAAAAAAGCCGACACAGGGAGCATCGGCGAAAGTTGCACAGCTTGTCATTAACCTTTCGGGCTTAAGTGTAGGTGATGATTAAATATTTGCCATGAAACGTTTTAATCATATCGATTAAATAGATGCAATAAGAGGGATGAATATGAGTGACGATATTTTTATACAGGCAGCTAATAAAGTTATGTTTTCACATAGAACGCCTGACCCGGAAGACGTTTGTAACTTATGCGATAAAGAGGTTGGTAAAGACAATTTAATTACCGGTAAAAATGCAAATATCTGCTTCGATTGTTCGGATTTAGCAAAGGAAATCGCAGACAAGGAGCGCGAAAGATTATCGAAAAGAGAAATAAAACGCATAGCAGCTATTATTTCCGATGATGAAATTGATATGGGCATGGCTAAAGCTTATCCGTATGCCGAACGCTTATATAAAGCTGGATATAGAAAGGTGGAGTGATGAAAGACAGAATCAAGTTTAACGATGCAATGTTAGCGGCTGTTATGGATGGCAGAAAAACGCAGACTCGCATACCGATTGAGCCACAACCAAAAGTAACCGAAGAAGAGCTACGCAAACTTGGTGCATGGCAAGAAGGTTACACACTGTCAGAGCAAGTATGTGCCGCATGGCGACATGGATTTATTGCCCCTGACTGCCCGTATGGTGAGATTGGCGACATCATTAACGTTGCAGACAAGGACGGTAATATCAAAGGGAAAATTGAAATTACTGATGTTTGGTTGCAGCAAGTTCAGGAAATATCGCAGCAAGACGCTATGAAAGAAGGTTCGCCACCAAGCCACCTGTCTATTGATATTGTGTCGCGTGAATATGGTTTCCCTGACTTTTCTCGTTCGTGGTTCGCTCAAGTATGGATGGATATATACGGAATTGATAGCTGGATGAATAACGAATGGGTTTGGGTGATTGAGTTTCGAAAAATTGATTGATTATCACTACTTAACTAAATTTTAGATGGTATAGTAAACTCTCAATTATAAGGAGAGTAAAATGGTCTATTATTTAATGATCTACGCAGATGGTTATACCACTCAGCACAAGAAAGATACATTTGAGGAAAGCGGTTTTTTAATGCCGCCAAAAAATAAAATATCCTCCACTGCCACAACCCGCGTCGTGAATAATGAATGTGCGAAGTTCTTCCTAACAGAGAAAATAAGAAGTAAAGATAACAAATTTTACGCTATTGCTTATGAGCGCGGAATGACTCGCCCTTGTGATGAAGATATTTTAAATCTTATAACTAAACATCAGATACCACATCTTTAATGATAAATATCTCACCCTGCACTAGCAGGGTTTTTTATATCTAAAATTCAGAGTAACAATTAATGCAAATAATCGGATATGTATTGCTGCTTGTAATACAGGGTTCTGCTGTGCCTGTAACCGATACATTGTACACACAGCAAGAATGCGAGAGCCGTGCAATGCAAATAATGCAGGTGCGGGATGTTGAGATAGTTTGTGGCGAGGTGATTCGTGGAAAGTGAACTAATTCAAGTTCCAAAAGATTTGCTAGAGGAGTTAGCATCCGAATATCAATCTAAAATATTAGAATACATGCAGGGGTATAAAGGCTATTACGACACAGTGGGCACACGTTGGAATAGAGATTACAACGATTACGTTGATAACTTTAATGCCGCCGCTGATTTATTAGGTTGGGATAAGATGGAGAAAATAGAATGAAATTTAAAGTCGGCGATAGGGTATCTCATGTATATTTTGGCAGTGGTCGCGTTTCAGACTCTAACCATGAACATAAAAGACTTTGCATAATATTTGATGATGGATTAGTGATTGTATCTAGTGTTTATAATTTGGAGTTAATCAATGAATAAATACACCAAACTATCTGACTTCGAGATTAATAAGGATTTACGTAATGGGGAAATTAATTGATTTAACAAATAGAAAGTTTGGATTGTGGACTGTATTAAAAAGAAATGGAATTAAAAGTAAATGCGCTGCTTGGGATTGCTTATGTGAATGCGGAAATATAAGAACAGTTTCAAGTGGTCATTTATTAAATGGAAACAGTACATCTTGTGGGTGCGTAAGGATAGAGGGAAGAAGGAGAAAGGTACCTCTACCTGAAATGTCAGTTGGCAGATTAAAGGAGGTATTATCATACAATGATAAAACAGGAGTGTTCACATGGTTGACTCCTTTGTCGCCGAATGTGTCAGTTGGTGATATTGCTGGAACTGTTTCATCACATGGGTACATAAAAATAAGCATAGATAATGTCAGCTACATGGCTCATAGGCTGGCGTGGCTATATATGCATGAAAGGTGGCCTAAAGGTCAAATAGACCACATAAATAGAAGCAAAGGAGATAACAGAATACACAACCTAAGAGATGTAACGCAGTCACAAAATTCCAAAAATAAAGGATTAAACAAAAATAACACCAGTGGATGCTCAGGTGTTTATTATAAAAAAGACAAAAGAACGTGGGTTGCATCAATACGAGATAATGGAAAAATTAAATATTTAGGTTCGTTTAAAAATAAAGAAATGGCGATTACTGCGAGAAGAAATTATGAAAAAAATTGCACTGATAGTGATTATTTCTACTAATGAAGGATGCGGAGAATGAAAAAGTATGACCTACAATTTAATAATATATCGAAAATAGCATAGGTGAATTATGGATATTATCGACTCAGCAAACGAACTCAATGAATTACACATTCAAGCAGCATTATCAAATCGCCAGCCAGTAACTAAATCAATAAACGGAATGTGCATCTGGTGCGAAGAAATGCCAGCAGCACCAAATAGCGCATATTGCAGTAAAGATTGCGGGGATGATTATGAGAAATATAGAAGGAAGAATGGAGGTGCATAAATGCAAACAGTCAGAGAATTCGCAAAAAAGCACAGAAGAAGTGATGAAACGATAAGGCGGTGGATAAGCGCTGGGAAAATATATCCAGCACCAACATTTGATGGGTATCAATATTTAATACACCCATCCGCACAAAAAATAACAAACTACGAAAATCTTAACCCAAGCATTCTATTAAATAAAAACTGCAAACTGTTAAAAAGGATTGAGACAGATGGCAAGAAACAGAAGCCCCAAAAACGCACACCTACCACCTAACTTATATTGCCGGAAAGGTTATTATAGTTACAGAAACCCCGAAACCGGCATTGAATACGGCATAGGAAGAAATAAAGCCGAGGCGGTAAATGAAGCCATCTCGGCTAACTTGTTTATTTATGGAAAAAAAGAATCATTAATAAACAGAATGGCAAGTAACGATGCAATAAAATTTCATGATTGGATAGACAGATTTGGTGAGATTATACTCCTCCGTGATTTAAAGAAAAAGACCCTAGATGACTACCAAGGACGGTTAAAAAGGATAAAAAATAGCTTCAACAATGTTCCTTTAAGTGAAATAAAAACTAAAGATATTGCTGATTATATAAATAATATTGTTTCGGATGGGAATATAACTACCGCAAGATTGATGCGTAGTATTCTCAAAGATATGTTTAACGAAGCGATGTCGGATGGTGTTGTTGATTTTAATCCCGTAATAGCAACCAGAGTTCCAAGGAATAAAATAGCTAGAACTAGGATGTCAGAAAGTGATTACATTCAAATATACAACACAGCAGTAGAGCACTGTCAGCCTTGGGTTAGTATGAGCATGGATTTGGCTATATTAACAGGACAGCGTTCTGGTGATATAAGGAAATTAAAATGGGATGATGTTCATGATGGTTTCTTGTGGATAGAGCAAGAGAAAACAGGAACTAAAATAGCAATACCGCTTACCATTTCAAATAATATAGCTAATAAAACTTTGCAATCAGTGCTAGATAGATGCAAGCATGAATTGAACGGAAAGGAATTCGTGCTGGTTTCACAGAAGGGTGATATGCTAGCAGATAAAACAATTGGTAAGGCTTTTTCACTAGCCAGAAGCAAAAGTGGTTTGTCATGGGAGGGTTCTCCGCCGACGTTCCACGAAATCCGAAGCCTAGCATCCAGAGTGTATGGGAATGAAAAATCAAATGAGTTCGCTAACCAGCTTTTAGGACACAAATCAATGGATATGACCAGAATGTATCAGGATGATAGGGGTCTTAGTTGGAAAAAAATCGAAATTTGATATTGGATTTATTTCGAATTATTTCGGAGAGCAATCCGTAATAAAATGATTTAAAAGGGAAAAAAATGATTACTCATATCAGTCCATTAGGATCCATGGATCTCTTATCTCAACTTGAAGTTGATATGTTAAAGCGTACCGCAAGCAGTCATTTGTATCGCTTGTTCAGAAACTGCTCATTAGCGGTTTTAAATTCAGGGAGCTTAACAGACAACAGTAAAGATTTATTGGATAAGCATACTGACTTCGATATCAACGTATTACGACGTGAGCGCGGTGTCAAACTTGAGCTAATTAACCCACCTCAAGATGCTTTTGTCGATGGTAAAATCATCCGTTCTATACAAGCAAACCTGTTTGCGGTACTGCGTGATATCCTCTTTGTTCATGCTCAAATCATCAATGCAGAGCAAAAAATGCATTTAGATCTGGGAAATGGCACTCACCTAACTAACGTCATTTTCTCTATATTACGTAACGCGCGTACACTGCATCTTGATGAAGATCCAAGCATGATTGTTTGCTGGGGTGGTCACTCTATCAACGAAACCGAGTACCTATATGGCCGTAAAGTCGGTAATGAGCTTGGTTTAAGAGAGCTAAATATCTGCACAGGTTGTGGCCCCGGAGCCATGGAAGCCCCAATGAAAGGGGCGGCTGTTGGCCATGCTCAACAACGCTATAAAAATAGCCGTTTTATCGGCCTAACAGAGCCATCTATCATTGCTGCTGAGCCACCTAACCCTTTAGTCAATGAGCTTATCATCATGCCTGATATCGAAAAGCGCCTTGAAGCGTTCGTTCGCTTAGCGCATGGGATCATTATTTTCCCTGGGGGCGTCGGTACAGCAGAAGAGCTTCTCTATTTGCTAGGCATTTTGATGGATCCTGAAAATAGCGAACAAGTATTGCCATTGGTTTTAACGGGGCCAAAAGAAAGTGCCGAGTACTTCTCTGTGTTAGATGATTTTATTCGTCATACACTTGGTGAAGAAGCCAGCAAACACTATCAAATCATCATTGATGATCCCCAAGAAGTCGCTCGTGTAATGAAAAAACACATGCCATTGGTGAAAGACAACCGTCGTAGCACAGGCGATGCTTATAGCTTTAACTGGTCAATTAAGATCAACCCTGAATTACAGCATCCTTTCGAGCCGACTCATGAAAATATGGCGTCACTGAATCTGTATCCAGGTCAATCACCAGAAAAACTGGCCTCTGATCTTAGAAGAGCCTTCTCTGGTATCGTTGCGGGTAACGTGAAAGAAGTCGGTATGAAGGCTATTGAACAGTATGGCCCGTTTAAAATTCATGGTGATAAAGAAATTATGCAACGCATGGATATTCTACTGCGCGGTTTTGTCGACCAACATCGAATGAAACTGCCGGGTGGAACAGCCTATGAGCCTTGCTACGAAATAGTGAAATAATATAATGAGGCCAAGGATGGCGTAAATTTTATGATCCACTTACTGATAATTGATGCACTTAATTTAATTCGCCGCATACATGCCGTACAAGGCAGTCCTTGCGGCGATGCCTGCTTATCTGCGGTAGCACAGCTTATCTCTCACACCTCACCGCCCCATATTGTTGCAGTATTCGATGAGGAAGGTAGGCACAATAGCTGGCGGCATGAAAAACTGCCTGACTATAAAGCAGGCCGTCAGCCCATGCCTGAAAATTTATATGCTGAGCTACCTTCATTAGTCAAACAATTCGAAGCAAAAGGCGTCCACTGCTGGCAATCAAGTGGTGACGAAGCGGATGATTTAGCGGCAACTTTAGCCAAGAAAATCGCCGATGCAGGGCAAACTGTCACTATCGTTTCTACTGATAAAGGCTATTGCCAACTACTGTCGCCTTCAATTCGTATTCGCGACTATTTTCAAAAACGCTGGTTAGATGTGCCTTTTATCGAAAAAGAATTTGGCGTAAAACCTTGCCAATTACCTGATTACTGGGGGTTAGCGGGGATCAGCAGCAGTAAAGTGCCTGGTGTCGCGGGAATTGGTGCTAAAAGTGCCACACAACTGCTACAACAATACCACTCCATTGAGAACTTATTTGCTCATTTAGATAGCGTTGATGAAAAATGGAGAAAAAAGCTTATTGGTCAGTTTGATATAGCAAAAGTTTGCCGCGATATTGCAACCTTAAGAACAGATATTCAGTTGCAAGGGAACCTGAACCAATTGCGCTATCACCCCAAACCATAAGCAATAAAAAACTGCCTCTTCATTCACTGTTAACCAGCGTTTAGGAAGCAGTTTTTGCTATATGATATGTTCTTACTAAATATCAGATTTAGTCGCGTATTGGTGCATAAGCAGACCAAATACGTTGTACATGAACGGTAATTTCTTCGCGGTCATGGTACAGCTGTTTCGCTTGGATCCGCACATTGATGCCATTTTCTGCCAATTGTGTACGCATCTTTTCAAGGATATGAGACACTTCCTCATAGCGCTTTTTCATCGGTAGCTTTAAGTTGAAAATGGTTTCACGGCACCACCCATGCAATAGCCACTCCGTGATTAACGCAGCGACTTTCGCCGGTTTTTCAACCATATCACACACTAACCAAGTAATATTTTTCGTATTTGGCTCGAATTTAAAACCATCGACTTGATGGTGCCTAACTTGCCCCGTGTCCATCAAGCTTTGCGCCATCGGACCATTATCCACGGCATGAACCATCATACTGCGCTTAACTAATTGGTAGGTCCATCCCCCCGGACATGCACCAAGATCCACCGCATTCATACCGCTTGCTAGCCGCTCATCCCATTCATCGTAAGGGATAAATATGTGAAATGCCTCTTCTAATTTCAATGTTGAGCGACTAGGTGCATCCGATGGAAACTTAAGCCGAGGGATCCCCATATAAAATGGCGAGCTATTCGAACTGTAAGAATATCCGGTATAACAACAGCCTGAAGCAATAAAGAAAACATGGATAACCGGACGTTTGAAATTCTCTTTAGCCAGTAAAACTTTTTCTTGTCGTAAAGCATTACGCAAAGGCACCGTAAATTTACGGCAAAATTTCATCAACTCTTTGCTTTCATTAGTATCAGCAACTTCAACGCGAAGATCGCCTGCTCGTTCAACCTGCTGGCTCAGCGCATTCACAATGGGGGTAACACGATCTTCTGGAGGTAAATCTTTAAGCAGTTCCCCAACCACAAACATTTGACGAGCAAAAATCAGCTCACGAAAAGGTAGCTCGCGGGCAAGTTTATCTGCATCTTCAGCTTGATAGCATTCAAAAATAACATAACCGCTATTTTCTTTGACGCGCGCAAAACCATAAACCTCTTTTTGCCCAGCTTTATCTGTAATTTCGGCCGCACACTCTTTTTCAAAGCCTGGACGGCAATATAATGCAATTTTATTACTCATGGCGTAACGCCGGTTTCCTTAGACGCATAGCGCCGATAACGACCAACAGCCAGCCAATAAGAAAACAAACTCCCCCTATTGGCGTAAAATAGGAAAAGTATTTTACCTGTAACAAGGCCATACAATAAAGGCTACCACTGAAAAGAAGTATGCCTACGGCGAAAAAAACGCCACACCAGTAAAACCATAGAACCACTTTACGCAATAAAATCGCCCCTAGCACCATTAAAGCTACTGTATGTAGCATCTGATACCGCAAACCGATTTCAATCCATTCCATCTGATGAGCACTCATAATCGACGAAAGCGCATGAGAGCCAATGGCACCAAAAGCCACAGTAAAAAAGCCACTAATCCCAGCAAAAATTAACATCAAACGACTATTCACAGTAACACCTTTTATTAACCATACCCTAAATAATCCCAGTTGCATCAAGGGGTTAATTTAAAATCCCGATAAACACGATAAACTGAGTGCCGTTTTACCTATCTATGCAACCAACTGCAACTTGAAAAATAACGGGTATATATGATTACTGAATAAGCGCCATATCTTGGTCACCCGTAATAAACCCCAGTTTTTCTTGCTCGCTTGCTGCTTGAGTCAAGATCCATTGACGAAATGCAGCTATTTTTCCCAAATCAGCTTGGTTTTCCTGACAAACAAGGTAAAACGCGTTTTTACTCACCAATACCTCGTTGAATGGGCAAACCAAACGACCTGCATCAATTTCATTTTTTGCCATAACATTATTTGTTAAAGCGACACCCTGACCATGTACTGCGGCTTGAATGACCATAGCACTATGACTAAAAATAGGGCCTTGTTGTACATTGATAATATTGTGCAATTCTAATTGGCGAATATAAGCTTGCCAATCCCGACGAGAAGAATCATGTAATAACGTATGATTGACTAAGTCTTCAGGCTGCTTTAATTGATGCGCCCCCGTTAATAATAACGGAGAACAAACTGGCATTAAATATTCAGCATACAGCCTATCCGTCCTTAGACCAGACCAATTTCCTCGCCCATAGAAAATAGCCACATCAACATCATCCGCTAATTTATCTTCTTCCCTATCAACGGCCTGAATACGAACATCAATCCCCGGATAAGCTTGGTTAAAGCTAGAAAGACGCGGGACAAGCCACTGTATTGCAAAACTAGGGGATAAACTAACCGTTAATGCTCCCTTAGCACTTCGCGCCTGTAATTTCCTTGTCGCCTCATTAATAGAAGAAAATATCTCTTTAATATCAAGATAATAACTTTGACCTTCTTCTGTTAACAGCAAAGAACGATTGCGCCGGCGAAATAACTTTAACCCGAGGAAATCTTCCAAACTTTTCATTTGGTGACTCACAGCGGCTTGGGTCACAAACAACTCTTCCGCCGCTTTAGTAAAACTTAAATGACGAGCGGCGGCATCAAACACTCTTAACGCATTAAGTGGCGGTAATCTTTTAGACATAATCACTTCTACTTGATAGGGTTATACGCATTAGTTTTTCTCATCCGAAGCATTATAAATTGTCCATTGAGGATACGCCAGTAAATACCTATAGTATGCACACTTCCTAAGCCGGAACGAAAAGTTACAGAGTTTAGTTACTTTGAAACTTTTGGCTTTGTGGTTGTGATGTTGTGTTTGCAAGTTGTCTGGGAATGCCAGACTTTGTAGCTTTAGCTACTGTTTTTTTTCACTTCCTGTACATTTACCCTGTCTGTCCATAGTGATTTTATGATGCACCGCTTTAATTGCGGTGCTTTTTTTTGCCTAACAATTGCAAATAACATTTTCAAGACAGGTTTTAACCAGTTTACAAAAAATATTATCAGTTAAATATTTAAGATAATTCTTGAATTTTCCCCATCCAAAGATGAGATCACCGAAAAGACAAAAGAAAAATGATTGCAATATGCAGTAAAAGGCATAATCATTTCCCTAATTTTTTCTAAAGCTCTAATAAAAACCAGCGGTAAAATTAAATGTAACAAAAGATTTCGATGAATAAATCGAGAATATCATCAATAATTATGATTACAAACCAAACACCAAATATTTAGATAAAGAACACATATAATGTACCATTTTTCTGCAACACAATTTCGAAAACAATTTCCAGCTATCAATTCTCAAACGATTCATCTTGATAGTGCAGCAACAGCCTTAAAACCAAACTCAATGATTGAAGCCGCAGATAACTATTACCGTCACTCTGGCAGTTCAGTTTATCGAGGTCAATCTCCAGAGTCGTTACGAATTACTGAAAATTATGAACAAGGCAGGAAACATGTCGCGAAATTGATTAATGCAGAGAGTGAAAATACCATTATTTGGACCCGAGGAACCACCGAGTCCATTAACCTTATTGCCCAAAGTTATTTTAGAAATCATTTAACAGCAAATGATGAAATTATTGTTAGCGAATTAGAACACCACTCTAATTTATTACCTTGGCTGATTCTTGCACAGCAAACTGGTGCAAAAATTGTCAAATGGCCTGTCACTCAACACTACACCCTCGATATTGAAAGCCTTAAGCCGCTACTTAATCCACGTAGCAAAGTGATCGCTATCACCCAGATGTCAAACGTAACAGGCTATCAACCAAATTTAGCAGCAGTAACGTCACTAGCTCATGCGGCTGGGGCGCTCGTTGTCGTTGATGGCGCACAAGGTGTGGTACATGCCCCAATTGATGTCACCGCTTTGAATATCGATTTTTATGCTTTCTCCGCCCATAAATTATATGGCCCAACTGGGCTTGGCGTTTGCTATGGCAAACCACGATTGTTGGCTGCGATGTCACCATGGCATGGTGGCGGTAAAATGTTATCAGAAGTTAATTTTGAGGGCTTTACTCCCGCTCCTGTTCCTTATTGTTTTGAAGCTGGCACACCAAATATTGCTGGCGTCATTGCCTTTTCGGCCACTCTTGACTGGTTATCTCACATCGATTTACACCAATCTGAGGCCTATTGTTGTTCACTCATCCACTACGCATACGAAGAACTCAGCAAATTAGAGGGGTTTATCTGCTATAGCCAGCCTAATACTCCGCTACTTTCCTTTAATTTCGCTGGCATACATCATAGCGATTTGGGCCTATTGTTGACTGAACAAAAAATTGCATTACGCTATGGGCAACATTGTACGCAACCATTAATGGATGCAATTGCTATTACAGGCTGCTTACGCATCTCTGTCATGCCTTACAATGATCAGCAAGATATTGATAAATTTATTAACGCAGTAAAATTTGCACTCTCAATACTGAATGATGAATAAGGAAGCCGAATGACTTCAATAATATCGACATTTGTTCCACACCCTTTCGGTACGACGCTGAAAATTGAAGAGATTATTGAACAATTTTCAGCACAAAAAGCGTGGGAAGATAAATATCGCTTGCTTATCCAACTCGCTCGTCAACTACCGACTCTGACTGATGAACAAAAGCAACAGACTCAGGAAGTGAAAGGTTGCGAAAACAGAGTGTGGATTGGTGCAAGACTCAACGATGACCAAACATTTCATTTTTATGGCGATAGTGAAGGACGCGTTGTTAAAGGGCTATTTGCGATTTTATTAGCCGCAGTGGAACAAAAAAATAGCCAAGCGATCCTCGCTGTCGATTTTGAGGATATTTTGAATAGAACTGGGTTATCTGGCCAACTCAGTGAATCACGACAAAATGGAATAGCCGCATTAATAACGACTATTCGCAACTTTGCCAGCGAAATGACACCTGCCGAATAATGTACTAGAGGCTATGAAAATAGCCTCAGCTTTTGAGCGAATTTTCCCGCTCTAATTTTGCGACCATCTTCTTCAGAGCATGTGATACTGCAATAAAACCAAAACTTGCTGTCACCATCGTTGCCGCCCCAAAGCCTGAAGCGCAATCCATTCTTTTAGAGCCGTCAGCGGTACTTTTAGCCGCACAGACGGAGCCATCACTTTGCGGATAAACTAATTGCTCTGTTGAAAATACGCAGTCTATGCCTAATTTACCTTTGCTATTTTTAACAACATTAAAATCGGATTTCAGGCGCTCACGTAATTTTGCGGCAAGGGGATCTTGGATCGTTTTCGCTAAGTCTGTTACTTGGATCTGAGTTGGGTCGATTTGCCCTCCTGCGCCCCCTGTCGTTACAACGGGGATTTTATAACGCCGACAGTAGGCCAACAGAGCCGCCTTCGGCCTGACACTATCGATGGCATCAATAACATAATCAAACCCCGTAGAGAGCAACTCAGCCACATTATCTACGCTCACAAAATCATCCACGATATTCACAACGCATTCAGGATTTATTTCTAAAATCCGTGCTTTCATGACTTCAACTTTTGGCTGACCCACTGTGGATTTAAGTGCATGTAACTGACGATTGGTATTAGTGATACAGATATCATCCATATCAATCAGGGTAATCTGCCCTATTCCCGTCCGTGCGAGTGCTTCCGCAGCCCAAACGCCGACACCCCCAATCCCAATAACACAAATATGAGAACGAGCAAAAAGTGATAGCGCTTGCTGTCCATAAAGACGTCCGATCCCAGCAAAACGCTGCATCCAAGCATCTGAAAGCTTAGTTTGCATAGTAAATAGTAACCTTAATAACTACATATGACCGAAAAGTGGCTGGCTCTTTTTCAACACCCACACTCTTCCGTAATGATTATAAAAACCGGCCATTCTACCTGCTTCATGACCTGTTCCATGATAGATATCGAAATGATGTCCTTTAATTGCACCACCAACATCTAGGGCAATCATCATACGCATTTCATAGCGTCCCGTAAATTTCCCTGCATTATCAAGTACAGGTATTTCTGCTAATAGCGCTGTGCCTGGCGGAATAAGTGTTTTATCCGATGCGACTGATGCTTTAGCAATTAACGGTACTGCACTAGCGCCTCTGACAGGAACAAATGATTGTGGTTTGAAGAAAACAAAGGAAGCATTTTGTTCGAGTAATTCGCGCACTTCTTGTTCGCTATGGCTATTCGCCCAATCGTGGATCGCTTGCAGTGACATTTTCTCTAACGGCACTTCACCACGATCGACAAGCACTTTACCTATGCTCTTATAAGCATGCCCATTTTTCCCCGCATAACCAAAGAAATTCAGCGGGCTACCATCACCAAAATCCACATAGCCGCTACCTTGAACTTCCATCATAAAGTTATCCATGGCGGAGTTACTGTAGGCTAGAATGAGTTTATCGCTTAAAGCACCATTGTATATCGCGGCTCGGCTGGGGAGGCGTTTTTTCCCTTTAGGTGGCATTGCATAAAGTGGGTGCTGAAATTCCCCCTGTTTGGTACGGCGAGCTTGGATAACCGGCGTGTAATACCCAGTAAATTGTACGTTACCATAATTATCCACCCCTTCCATTTGAAAGGCGGTTAAGTTGAAACTCGCCAGTTTTTTAGGATCTCCCCCTGCAACTAGCCAGTTTTCAATCGCATGATAGGTATCATTGTTACCTTGAAACAAACGCGGTGACGCATTCTTGATTTCATTAACTTGCCGATAAAAATCTTGTGAATTGATTGGGCGCCCTTGAACATTTACTTGGCTTACTTGCTGAAGATCTTGCTTTAAACGTCCATCTTTATACTGCTGCCCTTGATCTGTCGGGTGAGATTGACAGCCAACAAGTAAAGATACAAACGCACCTGCTACACACCATTTTTGCCATAATTTCATGTTATATCGCCCACTCCAATCCAATATGAAGCGCACAATAGCAAACCCACATAAAGAATGAAACGGCTAAAAATACTTACTCTCCTATCGCCGTACAAATTGTGGACTTATTACTGGTTATTATTTTTCCCCGCAATGGATAATTCACATTTATTTTTTATCATCGACTCTAAAAAAAGATTTAGCCTATTGCCTGTTAATCAATCTCACCGCCCCATTAAAATGATTAATATTTGACCACTAAGTGTATATTTTGTTCTATCTATGCGGAAATTTGAAAAAAATACACAAAAAAACTTGCATCAGATCTCATCCCGAGTATAGTGCCCGCTATCGGA